>NZ_LZMN01000076.1:0-23845 GCF_001665955.1 Corynebacterium sp. EPI-003-04-2554_SCH2473622
TTTGTAATCGGTGGTTTCGATGATGACGGTTTTGACTGCTTAGCTGAACGTATTTCCGAAGTTGACGAGCAGCGCGGTACTGCTGGTAACTGGGCTTATTATTTATCCATTCCACCGAGTTTTTTCTCCGAGGTATGTCACCAGCTCGAGCGCACAAACATGGTGAATGCGCAACCAGGGGCATGGCGCCGTGTCATCATTGAAAAGCCTTTCGGGCACAACGAACAATCCGCGCTGCTCGTCAACTTCGGAAATACGTTCAGCTAAGCAGTCAAAACCGTCATCATCGAAACCACCGATTACAAATTCCATTCCGGAAGCAAGCTGGCGCCACACATTTTCACGGAATGGTGTGCGTGCGCCATCTTGGACTGCCTTCTTCACGTAGTCCACAAAATCTTGGTTAGACCAATCTCGGCGGCCGAAACCAACCAAGATGAATGCCGACGACAATAACCCGCGGTTTGCTAGGTCGTAGATAGCAGGCAGAAGCTTTTTGTAGGCCAGATCGCCTGTGACTCCAAAAATCACCATGCCCGAAGGGCCGGCGATCCTCGGCAGTCGGGAATCGTGCGGGTTGCGCAGGGGGTTATGCCAAGGATTCGACGTCACAGGCGAATGTCCTTTCTTAGCCCGGATTTGGGCGGTTGTCGTGCTGTTTAACTGGCGTGGTTTGGTTAACGCAGCCGTTGAGACATGGATTCCAGCAGTTCTTCCCATGCGTTCACGAACTTATCGATGCCTTCGAGTTCGAGCTTCGCATAGACATCTGCGAAATCAATGCCTGCAGATTCTAATTTGCGGAAAATAGCTTCAGCCTTATCACCCGCGCCAGTCAAAGTATCGCCATTGATAGTACCGCCATTTAGAACCGCTTCGAGTGTTGCTTCCGGCATAGTGTTGACAGTGTCTGGGCCTGCCAGTTCCGTGACGTACATGTCAGCAGGGTAGTCGGAATTTTTTACTCCGGTAGATGCCCATAATGGACGTTGCTTGTGCGCACCTGGAATATCGAAGTTTTGGAATTCCTCGATAAATAGTGCGTACGCGCGCCGTGCATTGGCAATGCCTGCCTGCCCGCGCAAGTTGCGTGCTTCTTCCGTGCCAATCTGCTCGAGGCGCTTATCCACTTCGGTATCGATACGGGAAACGAAGAAAGACGCAACCGAATGGATCTTGGAAAGATCAAGACCGTTTTCCCTGGCTTGCGCAATGCCTTCCTTGTACGCCTGGATAACTTCTCGGTACCGTTCTACAGAGAAAATCAAGGTCACGTTGACCGAGATGCCTTCCGCGAGCGCAGCAGTGATGGCTGGCAGCCCTTCTGGTGTTGCTGGAATCTTGATCATCGCGTTGTTGCGGTCGACGCGCTTCCATAGGTCGCGTGCTTGCTGCAAAGTTTTGTCCGTGTCCGCAGAAATTCGCGGGTCCACCTCGATCGATACGCGTCCATCGGCGCCGCCAGTACGCTGATAGACCGAAGACAAGATGTCGCAAGCATTTTGCACGTCGGAAATAGCAAGCTCATAGACAGCTTGGTCGGCAGAGATGTCACGTGTGGCCAGACGTGCAATATCCGCGTCATAGGAATCCCCCTTGCTCATTGCAGCAGAGAAAATCGAGGGATTAGTAGTTACGCCCAATACCGACTTGGTTTCGATGAGCTCTTTTAAATTTCCGGACACTATGCGCTCACGAGAAAGATCATCCAACCAAGTTGCGGTACCAACAGCTGCCAGCTCTGCCAAGGCAGTGTCGGCGTCGGCAGAATCGATGGCCTGTGCCGGTGTTACCGAGCTAGCAGAAGCGGTAATAGAGGCTGCGTCTGCGCTCACCGAAGTGTCATCGTTATTGTCTGCAGTGTTGCCCCAACCAGGAACTTTGTTAGCTGCGGGGGCTTGTTCCAGTGCCTTCTTGGCTTCGGCCACTACATTGTCGACGGTAAAGCCAAACTTTGCAAAGAGTTCTTCTGCTGGGGCAGAGGCACCGTAATGTTCCAGAGAAATCTGCCGACCAAACGGTGCAGTGTATTTGTGCCATGGCATGGCGAGACCAGCTTCAATGGATACTCGCGCAGTAACTTCACGTGGGAGAACTGATTCGCGGTAGTTTTCGTCTTGCTGTTCGAACCATTCCAAACAAGGCGCAGAAACGACACGTGTTGGTGTGCCTTCAGCTTCTAAGCGTTCGGCAGCGGCCACAGCGAGGTGTACCTCGGAGCCCGTAGCAATCAGAATGAGCTCTGGCGAAGCCGAAGCTTCCACCAAAACATAAGCACCCTTTGCGACGCCTCCGGAGGCCTTTTCGGCGGTTCCCTCCAGCACTGGGACGTTTTGCCGGGTTAATGCTAGCCCCTTCGGGCCTTTCTCCTTGCGCATCGCGGATACCCATGCCTGTGTAGTTTCATTGGCGTCCGCCGGGCGGATGACCGCGAGATTTGGAATAGCGCGTAGCGCGGCCAAGGTCTCAACCGGCTGGTGAGTTGGGCCATCTTCGCCCAAGCCGATGGAGTCGTGGGTCCATACGTAGTAGGTGTCGGTGCCCATCAGGGCTCCCAGGCGAACCGCCGGGTACATGTATTCCGAGAAAATCAAGAATGTTCCCCCGTAAACACGGGTGTGGCCGTGTAAGGCAATACCATTCATGATCGCTGCCATGCCATGCTCACGGATGCCGAAGTGTAGATTGCGACCGTGTAACGGGTCAGCTTGCCACATATCCGTAGAGATTGATTGCGGGCCGAACGAAGGTGCCCCCTTGATGACAGTGTTGTTGGAACCAGCCAAGTCCGCCGAGCCGCCCCAAAGCTCTGGCAACTGTGCTGCGAGGACTTGAATTACCTCTGCGGAGGCCTTACGCGTAGCAATGCCTTTAGAATCGGCTTCCCAAACGGGCATATCTTCGCCGAAGTTTTCTGGTAACTCGTATGCCGCCATGCGGTCGAAGAGTTCTTTGCGTTCTGGGTTTTTCTTGGCCCAGGCGTCGAAACGCTGCTGCCATTCTTGTTGCGCTTTGGTGCCGCGGCTAACTAGCTCGCGGGTGTGTGCAAGCACTTTTTCGTCGACGTGAAAGTGCTCATCAGGGTCAAAGCCAAGGAATTTTTTGGTCGCCTGGATTTCTTCTTCACCAAGTGCTGCACCATGTGAGGCACCGGTATTCATAGCATTTGGCGCAGGGTAGGCGATAACCGTTTGCACCCGGATAAAAGTCGGGCGCAAAGTATCTTGCTTCGCGAGCTTGACCGCCTGTTCTAGTGCAGCAACGTCTTCTCCAGAACCCACCTCAAGCACCTGCCAACCGTAGGCTTCGTAGCGTTTGGCCACAGACTCAGAGAAAGCGATGTCGGTGTCATCCTCGATGGAGATGTTGTTGTCATCCCAAAAGACGATCAAGTTGCCCAGCTGTTGCGTACCCGCCAGGGAACATGCTTCGGCCGTGACGCCTTCTTGCACATCACCGTCGGAACAAATGGTGTAAACATAATGGTCGAATGGAGATTGTCCGGCAGGTGCATCAGGGTCGAATAGGCCGCGCTCTTTGCGAGCGGCCATCGCCATACCGACGGAGGAAGCTAGGCCTTGTCCGAGAGGTCCAGTCGTGATCTCTACACCGTTGGTGTGTCCGTATTCGGGGTGCCCTGGTGTCAACGAGCCCCAGGTACGCAGTTGCTTCAGATCATCCAGCTCTAAGCCAAAGCCACCCAGGAAAAGCTGAATGTATTGTGTCAGAGATGAATGGCCGACAGACAGCACGAAACGGTCACGCCCGGCCCACTGCGGGTCGGCCGGGTTGTGTTTCAGCACACGCTGATAAAGCGTGTAAGCCAACGGGGCGAGTGACATTGCGGTGCCCGGGTGTCCAGAACCGCAATTTTGCACCGCGTCGGCGGCTAATAACCGCACCGTATCTACAGCGCGGGTATCCGTCTCGCTCCAGTCACTCGGGTAGCGACGAATGGTTTTAGCTTTAAGCTTGGGGGACAGTGACACAGCTGGTTCCTCGCATCAATCTGTTTGCAACGGTGAAAACAATGGTGTGCCCCTTAGTCTAAAGGTAGATTCAGAGTTTTGTGTACTTGCACGCGATTATGAGCCGCACGGTGGGTGGCATGTAGGCTATGGTGGTTCGGGACAGTCAGTTTCTATCCGCCTAAAGTTGGTGGGAACTTTCCGCCCTTTGTAAACGACTCTCTCTAGTGCCGCTGGAGTCCGACTGGTGGCAAACATAGAGGGACTTATTTGGCACGTTGTTGGAGGATTTTTCCTTGGGAAAGATCAAGGCATATTTCGCGTTAACCAAGCCGCGGATTATTGAACTGCTCTTGGTGGCTGCGCTTCCTGCCATGCTGCAAGCGGAGCGCGGTACAGAAGCGATATCCAATAACTTTGGCCTGATCATACTTACTTTGTTGGGCGGCTGGATGGGGGCCTCAGCGGCGCATACCTTCAACATGGTTGCCGACTATGAGCTAGACCAGCAGATGAAACGCACTCGCGGACGACCGTTAGTCAATGATGTCGTTTCTAAACGGGAAGCTGCTGTTTTCGGTTCCCTGTTACTAGTCATTTCTGTGCTGTGGCTGGGGATATTAGCGAATTCTTGGTTGGCGGCCTTATTCGTTATTTTGACGAATGTGCACTACATCGTGGTGTATACCAAGTTCCTGAAACGGCGAACCTCGCAAAATATTGTGTGGGGCGGGCTTGCGGGGTGCATGCCTGTCATGGTCGGTTGGGCAGTCATTACCGATAACGCTCCGGCAGGAGAACCAGCGCGATGGTGGCAAGCGATCGCGCTTTTCTTGATCATCTTCTTCTGGACCCCACCGCACACCTGGGCCTTGGCCATGAAATACAAAGAGGATTACAAGCGTGCTGGCATTCCAATGCTGCCGGTCGTTGCCAAGGAATCTGAAGTTACCCGTCAAATTCTGCTTTATTCAGTGGCAATGGTGATTACTTCTTTCGCGCTGATCCCAGCCGCATCCTGGATCTATCTCGTTGGCTCGGTCAGTACGGCAGCCGTGTTTCTCTACATGGCCAGTCGTCTACACCAAGGGGTGAAAAAAGGCGCCAAGGTACAACCCATGGCGCTGTTCATCTGGTCGAATAATTATCTAGCGATTTTGTTCTTGAGCTTGTCCGTTGACGCCATTATTGGGTGGACACCGTTTCTAGCTTAGTTGCCTGTAGGCTTGCATTTGAGCGGTGTCTCACCGAATTTGGGCGATTCAATTCTCTTTTTTAGATCACTTCTTGGACCCGCAGAACAATAGAACCAGTGGTCTTCCGGTCTTGTAAATCACGGTGCGCTTGTGCAGCTTCTTCCAATGGATAAGAATCGCTCACCCGGAACTTTAGATCCCCATCGACGACGGCTTGTACGACTGCTTGTGCCCGCATCTGGAATTCGCCCTCTCGACTAGTCCACCCGGCCACAGATGGTCGTGTGAGAAATATAGAGCCTTTCTCATTTAAAATCTGTGGATCAATAGGGGCAACCGGGCCGGAAGCTGCACCAAACAAGCAGACAGTCCCGCGATTACGAACCATATTTAATGATTGTTCAAAGGTGTCCTTGCCTACGCCGTCGTAGACTACGTCGACGCCCTTTCCCGCAGTTAATTCTCGTACCTGGTTGGCTAACTCCGGGCCATAACGTAATACATGAGTAGCTCCTGCTTGGTAGGACAATTCTTCTTTTTCATCGGAAGAGACTACGGTGTAAACATTTGCGCCGGCTGCTGCAGCAAATTGCGTAGCCAACAGGCCGACACCACCGGCACCGGCGGTGATCACGCAGTTGTCGCCGTCGGCAAGCTCATAGACACCGTGTGTGAGATAATGCGCGGTAATGCCTTGTAGCAGCATGGAAGCGGCGGTGGATAAATCGAAATCGTTTGGTACCGCAACTAGCTTGTCTCTGGCGACACATACCTGTTCGGCATAGGAGCCGAACGCGGTATTCCACGCGACCATAGTGCCGCTAGCGATCTTCCCAATAGGATCGTGGAGAACACGGCCAACGCCTTCGAATCCAGGAATAAACGGCGTCGTGGCTGAGTAAATGCCTTCACGGTAGTAGGTGTCGATGTAGTTAACTCCGGCAACGAGCACGTCTACGAGGACTTGATCGTCGGACGGTGTTGGGCTTTCGACCTCAGCGATCTGGAGCACTTCCGGGCCGCCGGTGCGAGTAATCTGTATTGCCTTCATAGTTATCGAGGTTACAGTCTGTGGGCGTTGCGTGGGTTAGTTAGTCCGGTGGTTGGTGCGTGCCCGGGTTAATTGGAGCCTTTTCTCTGTGAGACTAAGCCAGACGAGCTGCATGTTTCACGGGCAGAATAGTCCAACTGGAACCGTGGACGTGCGTAACCCCGAGCCCACAAAGCAGCGGTAAAGGCTACGACCACCGAACTCATCGCGATGTGAAAAGGTACGGTCCAACGTGGGACTCCAAGATAGAACTGTGCTACACCGATGCCCCATTGAATAATAATTACCGTGACTAGGACCCACGCAGTATATTTCGCACGCTGCGGCGCTTTTTGCTTATACAGCTGCCACACGACGAGTAGTGTCAACAAAAGATAGGCATACATGCACACGGCATGGACTACCGCTAATACTTCAGTATCTAGTTCTAGGCGACCTTTCATACCGGCATCCGCATCACCGGAATGCGGTCCGGAACCGGTCACCATTGTGCCCGTGATCAGCACAATTGATAGTGCGCCGGCGGCAAGAGCTGCAAATTGCCGGGTGTGCGCCGCGAAAATTCGTTGTGGTGATTGTGAATCATCTTCCGCGATCCGGGAGTAGAGTAGCGCAGCTATCCAGACCAAGACCATAGAGGGCAGGAAGTGCAATGCAACAGTCCACCAATGCAACTCCATATGCACGGAAATTCCGCCGATTACCGCTTGCAGGACGATACCTAGAATTGATGCAGCACCATAGGCTTTAAGCTCACGGCGCCTGCCAGCTGTCTTTAGCGCAACCAACACCGCGATTGCTGCAGCTACGACCACGAAAGTCAGCAGACGGTTACCAAATTCGATAATTTGATGAACCCAAGGCTGTGCGCCAGCGACCGGGACCAAAGAACCTTCCTGACAATTCGGCCAAGTATCGCAGCCTAATCCTGATCCAGTCACACGTACGATAGATCCAGAAACCGTAATTCCCGCCTGGGAGAGCAACAGTATTAGCGCAAGACGCCTCTGCCATTTCAGGCTGGGGCTGAAATGCGGACTGTTAGCTGTCTGGCTCGTTTCTGGGCTCGTTGACATAGCTACTCCGGTACTATCTGCCTGCTGATTTACGGTGTTCACAACGATTATCCTACTCGGTGAATACACAGGTTCCGAACGTGCGGACGGTGGATATGTTGAGTCGTTGCCCACATTTCACACGATGCTGGCAGTCCTTTGTTGCCACAGAACAATGTTCCGGAAGTTAAGTCAATTCTGGGTTAGGAGAATCGAAATTTCTTGATCGCCAATCCCGCAGCTGCTAACCCCCAGGCGATGATGATCAGCAGCTCGGTGATAGGGATGATTCCGCGTAAGCCTTCAGCGAGCCCGGAAGCTACTGCAACAGAGGGAACCAATGTCCATAACCCGTTGCTGCCCAAACCTTGTGCGTACAGAACCCAGCCAACGACTCCTAGTAAAACCAGCCACAAAAAGTTGCCCAAGCCAAGGACTTTTTCAGCTGCCAATGTCCCGCCGAGCAATAGCCCGAAAGCAGTAAAGCTGGCAGTAGAGAGTAGTAATACGACGAGCGTCAAAAGGATCTCTGCGAAGCTAGCGCGAAACCCGAGAATTCCAGCTGTAATTGCAAGCACAATTGCTTGTATCAGCGTCACGATAACAATCGCGGTGATTTTGCCGACAATGATCGCGGTGCGCGGCACCCCGGAAGCTCCTGCTCTTTTCAAAGCACCGTAGCGTCTGTCGAAGGCCACGGCAATGGCTTGCCCAGTAAAACCGGATCCCATAGCAGCAACCGCTAAAACCATAGGAAAAATTTCGTCGAGGCCGCGTTCTTCCCCCAAAAACGGGACAAACGCTGCTCCAACCAAAATTGCTAAAGGAACAACGATATTTAGTAGCAATTGTTCGCCGTGGCGCAGAATCAGCGAGGTTTCCATTCGGGTCTGTGCACCGACGATACGGAGGAACGAAGCCGGGAGCGGTGCAGGGCTAAAAGTTCCAGCAGGAAAACTATGTGCGGTCATCAACGTCCTCAGTAACGGCTAGAAAGACATCTTCTAGGCTGCGGGCAGTGACATTTAATTCGCGCAGCAAGATCTTGTGCGCGGCCATGGTTGTACCAAGTTGTTCGATTAACTCCGGGGTAGGTGTTGAATGTAAGAGGTAACGGTTGTGACCAATGGAGCTGAGTGACCAGTCGGAAGGCAACATGTCGTCGGCAAGCGCAGTGTCCGTGGTAAACGTTAGACTTTCTCCCGTTGATTGGGCGAGCAGCTCTTGAGGTGTGCCTGAAATTTGCAATTGGCCGTGATCCATAATGTAGATGTAATCAGAGAGCCGTTCAGCTTCGTCAAGCAAATGGGTGGTTAAAACGACCGTGACGCCATCTCTACGAAGGGCTTCGATGAGTTCCCAGGTTAAGCGTCGTGCTTGGGCATCCATGCCAGCGGTTGGTTCATCGAGAAAAATGAGTTCTGGCCTGGGCAGAAGAGCCAAAGCTAGAGAAAGACGTTGCTGTTGACCACCGGAAAGTCGGCGGTAAGTGGTTGTACTGTGCGGGCGTAAACCAACCAGGTCGATCAGCCATTCGGGGTCATGGGGGTTGGCGTAATACTTCGCAGCCAAATTGAGTTGTTCAGAAACGGTAGCGCCGGAATAACCACCTCCGCCTTGCAGCATCATGCCGATGCGCTGACGGACTTTATCTGGTTCCGTAGCTGGGTTCATGCCAAGGACTTCAATGCGTCCAGAAGATGGTTGCGTGAAGCCCTCGCACATTTCGATGGTGGTAGTTTTACCTGCACCGTTTGGGCCAAGCAGGGAAACGATGCGCCCGCGCGGAACCGTGAGGTTGAGTGCATCGACTGCAGAGGTATCAGCAAAACGTTTGCTGACGTTGTCGAGCACCACGGCGGGCGAGCTGTTGGCCGTGGAGTCCTCGAAGCCATCGAAAGTTTTATGCACGTCACTCATTGTAGGGGAGAAGTTTTGCGATGCCGAAGCAGGTAGGAAACAACGGTAACGATACTGGTTATGACCAGGGCAGTGAGCAGTGCTTGTGCGTAAATACCAGCAACAACTTCCGGCGGCAGTGCCATTCCGCGGGGCAAAGTTAAGAAGCTCACTATGACGCAATAGATTGTGACCAGAACCCGGAATACGGCACGGTTGGCCCATGCGGCTAGTGGAACGATTGCCCACAGTAGGTACCACGGGTGTACAACCGGAAAAAATATGACTAACACGAGAGTTGCCATACCAAGCCCCCCGACCGGATGGATAGCTCCCCGAAAAGTGGCGAAGAGCATGCGGAGCAGGAAAATTCCTGACACCACCACACCAAGAGTGCGGGTGATTACCAAAATGGACTCTGTGTGGTCTCCCAACCCCAGCACTGTGCCAATAAAACCGCTGATCACTCCCAATGCTGTTGTTAAAGACAGCCAACTGCGGATGGTCGCAGCCCCGCCTTGCGCACTGATCCAACCGAGATCGATACCAGTAATTAGTGTGATCACAGCGATGCTGACCACAAGCGTTACAAGGTAGAAACCAGCTGCCAAGACGACCGCTAGCCAGCGGTGCATGCCGTTGTTCGCCAGCCAACGTGCCAGTGCCATGCCGACGAAACCCAAAGCGATAAAGCCGGTAACCTTGACCATCCCGGCGCACGCAAGTAGAAATCCGCCGGCGAATAATAAGCCCCATCGCCGTGCCGAACTCGGATTGTCAATACCGCGAAGGGCTAGTTCTATGCCAACCAAGAGGAAGCCCAATAAAACTGCTTCGTTGTGAATGCCACCCAGCAAGTGAAGCATGACCACGGGGTTGAGCACTCCAAGCCATAAGGCAGCTTCTGGGGCGATTCCACAACGTCTCGCAAGCTTGGCAAGCGCCCAAGCCATCGCGATGATACCCACTAGGGAAATTAGGCGGTGCGCGAGAACACCGAATACGATTCCGTCGCTAGTTAGCTGGCTGATCGCAGCAGCGATGCCCAAAGCTACGGGGCCATATGGGGAAGGGGATTGCGCCCAGATAAAAGGCACTGAGCGTGCCAACGCGTTTTCAGTCCCGAGAAGTTCCACCGGTCCTGCTTCATACGGGCTCAAGCCCTGCGCAACGATTGAGCCATTCGCCAGGTAAGAATAAATGTCTTGTGTAAATAGAGGAGCTGTAAACACCAATGGCACCGACCAGGCGACCAAAGTTAGTTTTAACTCGCCGGTGCCAATCGTGAGACGCTGCGCAGAGTCGAAACGGAAACTAATTCCGACAAATCGAGCCATAGCAACCCACGAGAATACTAAAATTCCGATCCCCAGCATGACTAATGCAGAGGAGGTCTGCAGCATACGGGCCATTAACGAACCCAACGGAAAATCCGAATATGGGTTGTTAACTACGGGAAGAGCACCTGCACCGAGTCCTCCCAAGCCGATCAGAAGAGTCGCAACCGTGCCCATCCATTGCCAAAGACGAAATAACCGAGCCTCCCGGGGCGTGGGCTCCTGGTGTACCGGAGGTTTTTGCGTGGCGTCGGAGAGCTGCGCAGAGCGTGATCCAGCTGTGCCCACTCGCGGTAAAACCGCGCGGATGGAGGGCCAAGGGTTCAGCGTGCGCAAATTCACGGAAGCCTATTTTAGTCATATTCCTCGGGTAGCTGTAACCCTGTCGGTTCTGCTTTGGCAGGGTATGGGCGATAGCGATTTCATCTCGGCGTGGAAAGTCATAGTTTTTGATGAATATGGCCAGCTGGTTGGGGCTGGGTATAACCCACTCCAGCTGGACACTGCGCGATATTTAAGGAACACTAGTGTTGTCAAAAGGTGAATCACCGTTAAGGGCTAAGGAGGTGCATGATGGCGACTATGCCCGACAGAAGTGTCGATAGTGACAAAGGTTCCGGCGAAGCTACTGGGCTGACTGGAAAAGAAACACGTACTACTGATGGCGATACCCGTCGCCAAGTAATGCACTTGCTGCTCAAGCAAGGGCCGATTACGGCTGGAATGCTTGGTGATCATCTCGGCCTTTCGGCCGCGGGTGTGCGCAGACACCTGGACATTTTGGTGGAGGATGGATTGACGGAAACCGTGCACCGTCGCCCGCGAGGGCAGACGCGGGGTCGGCCCGCAAAACACTTCCGCTTAACTGATCGAGGACGTGCATATTTCGGGCACTCCTACGACCTATTGGCATCGGATGCTCTGGAAGCTCTGCGTGAAGCTGGAGGGGCAGATGCGGTCCGTGCTTTCGCACGGCAGCGTGTCCGGAAAATCCTCGATAAAATAACACCAGCGACATCCCCAGATGACGCTGAGGAGCAAGTTGATGAACATGCGGTGGAGCACACCGCCAAACAGTTAGCGGAAACGTTGAGCGCACATGGTTACATATCGACGGTGCGCCCGTCGGAATCAGGCATCCAGATGTGCCAGCATCATTGCCCCATCGCTCACGTTGCGGCAGAACACCCAGAATTGTGTGAAGCCGAGCATGAGGTCATTACTTCGCTTCTGAGCCAACACGTGCAGCCCTTGGCTACCATCGCGGAAGGCCACGGTATTTGCACCACGAATATTCCCTTGACGCAATCACAAACCATCATGAAAGGAGCTGGTCATGACTCAGGCACAACCTAAGCCAGAGACTCCGCAGATGACCGATGATGAGATTATCGATTCGATCGGTGCCTACGAGTACGGCTGGCACGACTCCGACGCCGCGGGCGCATCCGCTGAACGTGGCATTAGCGAAGAAGTAGTCCGCGACATCTCACGCCGTAAGAATGAGCCAGAGTGGATGCTCGAAGCTCGTCTGAAGGCTTACCGCATCTTTGAAAAGAAACCAATGCCTACGTGGGGCGCTGATCTGTCGGATATCGACTTCGATCAGATTAAATACTACGTCTCTTCGACTGAGGGCCAAGCTGCTTCCTGGGAAGACCTCCCAGAAGACATTAAGGCTACTTATGACAAACTCGGCATCCCAGAAGCAGAAAAGCAGCGGTTGGTTGCGGGCGTTGCAGCGCAGTATGAATCTGAGGTTGTTTACCACCAGATCCGCGAGGACCTGGAGGAGAAAGGTGTCATTTTCGTAGACACTGATACTGGCCTGCGGGAATACGAAGATCTCTTTAAAGAATACTTCGGCTCTGTCATCCCAGCCGGTGACAACAAGTTCTCTGCGTTGAATACTTCTGTCTGGTCTGGCGGCTCTTTCATTTATGTACCGAAGGGCGTGCATGTCGATATTCCGTTGCAGGCGTATTTCCGTATCAATACCGAAAACATGGGCCAGTTTGAGCGCACCTTGATCATCGTTGATGAAGATGCCTATGTCCATTACGTCGAAGGTTGCACCGCACCGATCTACAAATCGGATTCGTTGCACTCTGCGGTCGTAGAAATCGTCGTCAAGAAGAATGCTCGTTGCCGTTACACGACCATCCAAAACTGGTCTCAAAACGTTTATAACCTGGTTACTAAGCGCGCTAAGGCTGAAGAAGGCGCAACCATGGAATGGGTTGACGGCAACATCGGTTCGAAGGTCACCATGAAATATCCGGCCGTATGGATGACCGGTGAAGGTGCCAAGGGTGAAGTTTTGTCCGTAGCGTTTGCTGGCGAAAATCAGTTCCAGGACACGGGCGCCAAGATGGTACATATGGCACCACGCACTTCCTCCAACGTCGTGTCCAAGTCTGTTGCCCGTGCAGGCGGCCGTGCTTCGTACCGAGGTCTCGTGCAGATCAACAAGAACGCGAAGCACTCGACGTCGAACATTGAGTGTGACGCGCTACTGGTTGATTCAATCTCGCGTACCGACACCTACCCATACAATGACATTCGTAACGAATATGTCACTTTGGGGCATGAGGCTACGGTTTCGCAGGTTTCTGAAGAACAATTGTTCTACTTGATGTCGCGCGGTATCGCCGAAGAAGAAGCAATGGCAATGATTGTGCGCGGATTTGTCGAGCCAATCGCGAAAGAGTTGCCAATGGAATATGCACTCGAATTGAACCGTCTGATCGAACTACAAATGGAAGGATCCGTGGGCTAAATTGGTTAACTCTAACGAATTCAACACCACGAAAGCGGCCACGAAGGGC
This sequence comes from Corynebacterium sp. EPI-003-04-2554_SCH2473622, assembly GCF_001665955.1. NCBI lineage: Bacteria > Bacillati > Actinomycetota > Actinomycetes > Mycobacteriales > Corynebacteriaceae > Corynebacterium > Corynebacterium sp. EPI-003-04-2554_SCH2473622. The sequence continues at coordinate 13,335 of NZ_LZMN01000076.1, forward strand.
GACCAGTTCACGTCATTTAACGTCGATGATTTCCAGGTGCCAAGTGGTCGTGACGAAGTGTGGCGCTATATCTCATTGCGTAGCTTGCGGGGATTACACGATGGCACTTTTTCTGAGGCCGTGGAACAAAACATCAGCGTAAGCGAACAAGGCGGCGTCAAGAGCGAAAAAGTTGCTCCGGACGATTCCCGTCTGGGACGTGCGGGCGCACCGGCAGACCGTGTCGCAGCGCAAGCTTGGACTTCGATGCCCGCTGGTCAGGTCATCACCATTGACGGCGACAAGCAGTACGACGATGCCGTGGTCATTACGATCACCGGTGCAGGCGACGATGTGACGTCCTTCGGTGCTACTTCGGTAGAGATCGGCAACCATGCTGAGGTCACCGTCGTATTGAACTACCAGGGCTCTGGCACGCACGCAGACAACGTGGAATTTGTCATCGGCGACGGCGCCCACGTCAACGTCGTGGTTGATGCCGATTGGGATGATGATGCAGTGCACCTGTCACACCAGGTTGCTTCTCTGGGACGCGACGCAACCCTGCGCCACAACGCAGCCATCTTCGGCGGCGAGATCGTTCGCATGGTTCCTCGCGTCGGTTTCCGTGCGCCAGGTGGCGATGCGGAATTGCTGGGCGTGTACTACGCTTCCGAAGGGCAGTACTTCGAAAACCGCCTGCTGATGGATCACTCGCAGCCATCGTGCCGTTCCAACGTCATGTACAAGGGCGCGATTCAGGGAGCACCGGGCTCCTCCAAGCCAGACGCCCGCTCGTGCTGGGTTGGCGATATTCTGATTCGCTCAAACGCAGAAAACACCGACACCTACGAGGTTAACCGCAACCTCTTGCTGACCGATGGTGCCCGCGCAGATGCGATCCCGAACTTGGAAATCGAAACCGGCGAGATCGCTGGAGCTGGTCACGCCGCAACCGTCGGCAGGTTCGACGACGAGCAGGTTTATTACTTGATGTCGCGCGGTATCCCAGAAGGAGAGGCACGTCGTTTGATTATCCGTGGCTTCTTCTTGGAGATCATCAACCGCATTCCAGTGCAGAACTTGCGCGAAGACTTGGCAAAGCGAGTCGACGACGAACTCGCAAGCATCTCGGCATAACACGAAATCGAAATCGCTAGGGCAGCGGCTCCAGTCGCCCCTACACGCACGACCTATAACCACGGAAAGAGTGAGCTATGTCTACCTTGGAAATTAAGAATCTGCACGCTCAGGTGCTGCCGTCGGATGAGACCGCAGAGCCAAAGCCAATTCTGAAAGGCGTCAACCTGACCATCAAGTCGGGCGAAACTCATGCCATCATGGGGCCAAACGGCTCCGGCAAGTCGACCTTGGCTTACGCCTTGTCGGGTCACCCTCGTTACGAAATCACTGAGGGCGAAGTACTTCTCGACGGTGAAAACATCCTAGAGATGGAAGTCGACGAGCGCGCGCAGGCCGGCCTGTTCCTTGCCATGCAGTACCCAACCGAAGTTCCTGGCGTTTCTTCGTCGAACTTTATGCGTTCGGCAGTATCTGCCGTTCGCGGCGAAGCACCAAAGCTGCGTGAATGGGTCAAGGAAGTCAACGAAGCCCGTGAGGCGCTGTCCATCGATAAGTCCTTCGGTGAGCGCTCGGTCAACGAAGGCTTCTCCGGTGGTGAGAAGAAGCGCCACGAAGTACTGCAGCTGGGTCTGCTGAAGCCAAAATTCGCCATCATGGACGAAACTGACTCCGGCCTTGACGTTGACGCGTTGCGTATCGTCTCTGACGGAATCAACCGTTACCAGGACGAAACCAATGGCGGAATCATGATGATCACCCACTACAAGCGCATCTTGAACTACGTCAACCCTGATTTCGTTCACGTGTTTGCTAAAGGACGTATCGTCGAAACTGGCGGTGCTGAATTGGCCGACACCCTTGAGTCCAGCGGTTACGATCAGTTCATGTAAACGCAGCCAGTAACTTCCTCTGGCCACGTTTGCGCTGATACGAAGAAACGAAGAAACTAGGTTTAACATCTCGATGTCTACTTTGGATACCGACGCAATTCGGAAACACTTTCCGATCCTGTCGCGTACGGTTCGCGGCGATAATCCTTTGGTCTATCTGGATTCTGGCGCGACCTCGCAACGCCCCGAGGTGGTGTGGGAAGCGGAAAAGGAATTCGTCCTGAATTCTTTCGCGCCCGTGCACCGCGGTGCCTACCAATTGGCTGAGGAAGCTACCGACGCCTACGAGGATGCTCGTGAGGCCATCGCCAACTTCGTCGGTGTAGACGGTGCTGAAATTGCGTTCACAAAGAACGCGACAGAGGCATTGAACCTGGTTGCATTCACCTTCGCTGACCCCCGCTCCGAGGACCTGTGCGTCGGCGAAGGCGATACCGTGGTGGTTAGCGAGCTGGAACATCACGCTAACTTGGTTCCTTGGCAGGAGTTGTGTGAGAAAACTGGTGCCACTCTCAAGTGGTACCGGACCACGGACGACGGCCGCATTGACTTGGATTCACTTGAGCTCGATGAATCCGTGAAAGTGGTTGCGGTCACCCATCAGTCCAACGTCACTGGTGCAGTGGTCGACGTTCACGAAGTTGTCCGGCGTGCTCGCGCGGTTGACGCATTGGTGGTCTTGGATGCCTGCCAGTCGGTGCCGCATATGCCCGTTGATTTCCGGGAGTTGGATGTGGACTTTGCCGCGTTTTCGGGCCACAAGATGTGCGGTCCTTCTGGGGTTGGCGTCTTGTACGGCAAACCAGATCTACTGGCGAAGTTGCCGCCATTTTTGACCGGCGGCTCCATGATTGAAGTCGTGAAAATGGAAAAGACGACTTTCGCCGAACCACCGCAGCGGTTTGAGGCGGGAACCCAGATGACCAGCCAAGTTGTTGGTTTGGGGGCAGCCGTCAAGTTCTTACAAGAAATCGGGATGGACGAAATCCACGCGCATGAGCAAGAACTAACCAAATACTGTTTGGAGAAACTCTCTGCCATTCCTGGAGTTCAGATTGCAGGTCCGCTGGATACAGAAAACCGGGGCGGGGCAGTATCGTTTGTAGTGGATGGGGTACACCCGCATGATTTAGGTCAGGTACTGGATGATCGCGGGGTGTGCGTGCGAGTCGGTCACCATTGCGCCTGGCCGGCACACCGCAGCCTGGGAATGCAGTCCACTGCGCGTGCAAGTTTTTACTTGTATAACACCACCGAAGAAATCGATGCGCTTGCCGACGGCATCGTGCATGCTCAAGAATTTTTTGGAGTCTGATCTAGATGAATCTCGAATCGATGTATCAGGAAGTGATTCTAGATCACTATAAAAACCCGCAACACCGGGGATTACGTGAGCCGTATCAGGCAGAAGTCCACCACGTGAACCCATCGTGTGGCGATGAGCTCACGCTGCGGGTGCAGTTGTCCGATGACGGGCAGACCGTCGAGGACGTCTCGTACGACGCTGTTGGATGCTCAATCTCGCAGGCGTCGACCTCGGTAATGGCGGAAGAGATCATTGGTATGTCTCGTGACCGCGCGATGGAAAAGCTCGCTGAGTTTGAGCGGATGATCACCTCACGAGGCAAAGCTGAAGGAGACGAAGACATCATTGGAGATGGAGTCGCGTTTTCTGGTGTCTCGAAGTATCCAGCCCGCGTGAAGTGCGCTCTGTTGGGTTGGAAAGCGTTCCAATCCGCGACCGCGGATGCGCTGAATGAATTGGAGAAATAATGTCTGAGAATACTCAAACACAATCTTCTGACCAGCCGGTTGATCCGTACCAGAATGAGAATTCCTCATTTGATGGTGCACGCGAAAAACCGGAGCAGACAGAAGAACAACTGAGCTTGGCGTATGACTGCGAAGAATTTCTTCGCGACGTCATCGACCCGGAGTTGGGGATCAACGTTGTTGATCTGGGCTTGGTATATGACCTTTGGATTGAAGAAAAGGACGGAAAGACACGTTGCGTCATTAACATGACGCTCACGTCGCCGGCCTGCCCATTGACCGATGTCATCGCTGAACAGGCTGAGCAAGCCGTAGTTGCTAACACCAAGTGCGATGAGCTCGAGCTTAACTGGGTATGGATGCCGCCATGGGGCCCACAGATGATCACGGACGAAGGTCGTGAACAATTGCGTGCTCTTGGCTTCGCAGTATAGCCGCCGCGCTCAGCTGCTGGTCTGATCAGCAGAAGCATTCGACGCCCCGTTGCTAGTTCTACTAGCGGCGGGGTGTCGAACTGTATACCCCATTATGTCGGGCACTGAGCAATCCAATTTTTAGATCCAGCCGTTCTTCTTCGCCAGGTATGCCGCTTCGTAACGGTTACCCGCTCCCGTTTTCGCCATGATGCTGGAAATATGGTTACGCACCGTTCCCGGTGACAGAAACAACGCTCTGGCTATGGCAGTCGAGTTTTTACCCTCGAATAGCTGTTGGCATACCTCAATTTCGCGCTTGCTCAGGGGATTATCGGGCGTCAATAAACTTTCTTGTGCAAGCGTTGGGTCTATCACGCGCATGCCGGCCTGGACCCGGCGGATAGCGTCGGCAAGCTGTTCTGGTGGGGTGTCCTTGACGACGAACCCATCCACCCCGACTTCCATTGCACGTTTGACGTACCCGGCTCTGCCGAAAGTTGTGACGATTATGCAACGGCACGCCTCATAAGAAAGCTCCGCTGCTGCATCCAACCCGTTGAGCCCAGGCATTTCGATATCTAACAGGGCTACATCAATCGATTTTTCCCGCACGAGGCGCACAGCCTCTGTGCCAGTGGAGCATTCGGCCACAACCTCGATATCTGATTCCGCGTTTACCAGCGCGACCAGCGCGCCGCGTACCAGCGATTGGTCTTCGGCGATTAGTACTCGGATCGGTGGGGTCATGGGGTAGATTCCTCTGTCACAGCGCCGTTATCGATCAGTGTGTTGTCATCGCTCATGGAAACTAGCACGGTGCTAAGTCCCTCTTTGCGTTGTATGATCAGCCGTCCGCCGGCGGCTTCAATTCTGTCGCGCAAGCCTGACAGCCCGCCCTTCGTATGCGTCCACTGGCATTGAAAACCACAGCCGTTATCTTTTACCTGCAGCTTAGTGTTTGTGATACTTATCCAGCACTCAGTCGCTCCCGAATGTCGTAGCACGTTCGTCGTGAGCTCTCGTAGAGCCCAGGAAAACACCGAATCGTGAGCGCCCGGTGTCGTTAACGGCTCGGGTAGGTGCGCAGTAATTTCTTTAGTTTGCAAAGCCCGGCGTGCTGCTTGCAGTTCGCCAGCGAAGGTGGGGGTGCGCATGCGGGTCACGGTGGAGCGAACTTCGGCTAGCCCCGTGCGCGATAGCTCGCTGATCTCGTTCAGTTCCTGCCGTGCCTGCTCAGGATTAGAATCGATGGCTCGTCGTGCGACCTCGGATTTCAAGTTGATAACCGTCAGGGAGTGCCCTAACAGGTCGTGGACGTCGGTGGCGATATCTTCGCGTTGCTGCGCTAGATCTAGCTTGTGTCGAAGTTCGTCGCGAGATTCTTCATATTGGATAAATGCGCCCAACACCACCAGCCCCAACGGTACCACCAGCCCCAACGGTATACCGAAAAGGAGTACGGCGGGCCAGATCGGGTTTTGCGGTGCCCAGAGCCACACTGCCGCGACACCGATTACTCCGGTCGCGACTACGATGGGCAGGGATTTCTTCAGCGGCAAGGTGAAACCCAACATCGCGGCCAGAAATGGGGCGAAATTCGCTACTCCTATGCTGATCACCGGTGCGGTGGCCAGGGAAATTGCAAGCAGAACGCTCCATCGGAGAAGCGCTCGCGGCTGCCGATCCCAACCTCGCGGAAAATAATCCAGCGAGCCAAAGGCGAAGCTATAGAAGGCAGCAAAAGACCCCACGCAGACGGTGACCCATGCCTTGTCCCCGGTACTGAGCTGTGGAGCGGTGTACACCTGCACCATGAGTGGTGACAAAAATAGGAGCGATACCGAAGCAGAGATGAAGTCAGTTCGTCGAAAACTGTCACTACGGTTCATTTAGTTGCGCTCCTTGTCGCGGTTGCGCATCAACAGGCAGAAAGTCACAAATACGGCCGTCCATATCGTGATGTTAGCCCAGGAGTACCACATAGGATCAAAGATCATTCCTGTCGGCTGCAGCTGCGCACCTTCGGCCAGTGGCCAGCGCACCAGTGTGACTGCACCGTACATTGGGGTAAATCGAGCGATTTGCAGCAGGGTGCCGCTGAGGCCGATGAACACGTTTCCCGCGAAGGCAAGGATCACGATGGAGGCCGTGGCGATCGCCACTGTGTTTTCTTTCGGAACCACCAAGACCCAAGCTAAGCCGTAAAATCCGAAGGGAATGGCACAGATAACACAAGCGAAGAAACTTATTGCCCACTGAATTGCTTGCAAGTGTGCGTTGGTGAGAGCGCCGGCGATGAATACCGCTGCGATAGGAAGCACCGCACGCACCGTGATGCTGAGTGTATTAGCGAAAGCGAGTTGCCAACTACGCAGTGGAGTAAGAGCCAATTGCCGCCCCCAGCCACTGCGATCATCAGTGAGCGCCGAACCAGCCGCACCGACCGCTCCGACGACGCCCGCGTACAAAGCCATGGCCAGCATGACAAAGGCGGAGACGTTTCCGCCATTCATTTCCTGAGCGCCGTAGGACTGAGATGCGCCAAAAACGAGATAAAAGAAGACCGGCAAAACAACGCTGAAAAACAAGGTGGTCATGTCCCGGCGCAGTCGCAGCAATTCCTGGCCGGTAAACTTTAGTGTAGTGCTCATGGGGTTAGATTTCCTGGTTTTGGTTTGTCAGCTCAAGGAACATGTTTTCTAGGCTGGGATTGGTGATGCTGAGATTGCGGGCATCAGTTTCCGATAACAGGTAGCGGGCCAGAGCATCAGAGTCCTGACTCACCAGACGCAGATGATGGCCGTGAATTTCATTAGCAGTCACGCCCGGTATGTCCGCGAGTTCCGGGATTTCGCCTGGGAACTCAGCGGTGACGATGCGCTCAGAGCTCATATTCTGCAGCTCATAGGTGGTGCCGTCGGCGATGATTTCGCCTTTGTGCATCAGTACGATGCGCTCGGCGAACTCCTCAGCTTCTTTCAGGTAATGGGTGGTGAAGATGATCGTGCGGCCCTGTTCAGACTGGCGCCTCATCGATTGCCAAAACTGGCTGCGCGCGCCTGCGTCCATTCCCGCGGTGGGCTCGTCCAGGATGAGGATGTCCGGGTTACCCAGAATGGCCAATGCGAAGCGTATGCGTTGTTGCTCACCGCCGGAGCATTTGCCGACGCGGCGGGTGTAGATTGGCTCCAGGTTGGCTTGCTTGACAACGTCGTCCAGCGGTAGGTGGCGGGGGAAGGTAGCGGCGATCATCTTTACAGTGTCCTGCACCGTCATTTCGTGCAGTAGCCCACCGGTTTGCATTAGCGCACCGATGTTCTGCCTATAAATTGCGAGTTTGGGGGAGTTGTTCAAGACTTCGACGGTTCCAGCCGTCGGTCTGCTAAGCCCTAAGATGAGGTCCACTAAGGTAGTCTTGCCTGCTCCGTTGGTTCCGAGCAACGCGACGATCTCACCACGTTGAACGGAAAGGTCCACGTTCTTTAATGCGTGTACCGGTGAACGAGAGTGTGCGTTGAAGGTTTTACTCGCTCCCGAAACTTCAATGGCTTGTGTTTGCTGCATTGCTTTCATACGGACAACGCTAATGATCTGGGGATTCGTGGCCGTATGGAAATCGTCATGAAATCACCCATGATATTTGTCATGGGGGTACAAAACGTCCGCACTTCCAAGTCTCTATTTATTACGAACCAATGAGTAGCTGGATACTAGCGTGCCTTATCAAACCAGAATCACACCTATCGGCAGAGAGCTTTGGCGGATTCCGGAAGGATTGCCGGGATTCGGATAGTGAGTATGTCTTGCCCAGAACAGGGAAGAAGCAGATAAGGCTAACCTGAAACATTGCCCTGCCAGGGCTATTGTCGGACTGACAGGATTTGAACCTGCGACCCCAACGGTTTTTAAAACCGCTGGTTAAACCCTGTTTTTGCGTTGAATTTTCCCGGTGAAACCAGCTTACACCCGGCGCGTGCCCAATTCGTGCCCAAAATCGGTGCACGGTTGCGGCTGTTTTCGGTTGGTTTTGCGGCTGTGTTTTACGGTCGCCGGTTTTCCCGGCGCTGTGCACAGCAACGGGACTGATCGAACACGGTTTTGGTGGCTCCGGTGCTGGTTGCTGTAAACGTTTTCGCAACAAGGAAAGAGGTTTAGGTCACAATGATCGTTGACAAGGGTGACAAGTTTTTGCTGCTAGCAGACCCCGAAGGTGGGTTCACGTTGGTTGCAGAGGACAGGGACGGGTTTAGGGCTGGCAGCACCCGGTTCAGGGAACGGGTTGATGCGTCAAAGTTTTTTATGTCCTGTGCAGAGTTTGTTGGGTCCGTTGTCTTGGTTGGTAGGTATTTGCCGATGCCTGAGGTTCACAGCGTCTGACAGCCTCCGGTGGCGGTGACTGTACAGGCCCGGCGCGTGGCTATCGCGCCGGGTTTTGCTGTTGCCGTAGAACAGGCTTCGGGGTTGTCCTGGCTTAGCTTCGGCCGTCCACGGCCAGCGCTAGCAACCATTCCATTTTTGGAAAGGTATGACAGCAAACAATAAACTACTTGATCGAGTACCCGATCTCGCATCAGAACACCCTGAAACAATGGTGCAACAGTCCGAGACTGGGGAGCTGACTACAACGTCCTTAGTAATCGCCGAGGGAACCGGCAACGATCACGCCAGCATAATCAAGCTGGTTCGTGGCAATATCGCCGACTTCGAGGAATTTCAAAGGGTCGGATTTCAAATCCGACCCTTTGAAACAGCCGGAGGTGTACAAAAGCGATCGGTCGCAGTTCTCAACCGTGACCAAGCGCTCCTGCTCATCACCTACATGCGCAACAACGAACTAATCCCAGTACACACCAACCCAGACGGGGGTAACGTCGTCATGGGCCGAGACCTACACGAGTTCCTGGAAGTCACCACCCGGTACAACGACTGGATGGGTCGCTTAATCAAAAAATACGGCTTTGTCGCAGGTCAGGACTTTTACTCAAAAATGAGTAAAAGTTCTGGAGGTCGCCGACAAGAAGACCACATCATTACCTTAGATATGGCTAAGGAATTGTCCATGGTTCAAAACAACGACCGTGGACGTCAAGCTCGCCAGTATTTCATCGAATGCGAGCGTCGCCTAAAGCAGGTTCAACCGGAGCTAACCCCCGAGCAGCTTATGGCTAAAGATTTACCCTGCTCAAGGCCTTATTTGACCATACGGCTAAAACCGATTATTGTAGTGGTGTCCTTCTACAAAGACTTGAACCAAGCACGCTTCACCCGAGGCAAGCTTGGGCAATGTATCGAACCCCGGAGTCGTTCCAGACGGCCCCGGGGTTTTTAACATTCTTGTTAAAAAGTCCTGACGTTATCCCGGAGTGCTCGCCAAATTTGGCGAGACGGGATGACCTGCGGTTATTCATGGTCTAAGTCGGTTGTTCCAACGGTTCGGAGCTGCCAGAAGCCCCGTAGACGGCTTAGAACCGGTCACAGGTGTCAGAGGTGCCCCAACGGGGCTTAAACCCGTCTAACAGCCTTGTGCAGATGGCAAAGGCTACCCGTCGCTTAGACCGTGGTGTTCCGGTGGTGGCAGCTGTGGATTGTTCCTGATCGTTGCTTGCACAGTGTTCGACTTCGGTTTTGCGGGGGCTTAGCCCCGCTGGTTCGTGTGCTGCGGTTGTTGTTTTGGCACCTGTGGATACGGTGAACCGGGTTTGTTGATGCCCCGGCGCGCCGGGGCTGTGGTGGGTTCGGTTGCTAGCCCCTGAGCTTGTGGTCTGTACCTTGTTGGGTTTCACAGCTGAGCCGGTACTTTTTGCCATTTTTGGCAAAAAGTACTAGCCATTGGTTTTACGGATTTTTCCGTAAAATTTGGGCCGTTAATTTTCCCCCGTTTTGGGGAAAAATCCTGACCTACAAAAACCCACCGGGGTTGTGTTCCCGGCGGGGTTGGTTACCGGTTGGCCAGAAACCTTGACGATTTGCGCAGCATCGTAAAACAGCTCACCACCGACGGTGTTCGTGTACGTTTCGTCAAAGAATCACTAACGTTCACGGGTGAAGATTCCCCAATGAACACCATGCTGTTGTCTATGCTTGGTGCGGTTGCAGAGTTTGAACGGTCCATGATTCTGGAACGTCAACGTGAGGGAATAAAAATTGCCCAACAACAGGGCAAATACAAAGGGGGCAAACCAAAACTCAGCGACCAACAGGTTGCAGAACTCAGGGCACGCAAAACCGGAGGGGAAACGGTTACAGCGCTAGCCAAAGAATACGGTGTGACACGCGCCACCGTGTACAACTACCTGGCCAACCGGTAACCAACCCCGCCGGGAACACAACCCCGGTGGGTTTTTGTAGGTCAGGATTTTTCCCCATAAGG
>NZ_LZMN01000077.1:0-72402 GCF_001665955.1 Corynebacterium sp. EPI-003-04-2554_SCH2473622
GGTGGCTGACACAGCTCCAGAAATGGCGCGTTTTATAGCAGAACTGAACTCCGAGACGTTTGCGGCCCTGCACCCCGTGGTGCAGGCTGCGTATGCGCATTATGCGTTTGTACGTATTCATCCATTCGCCGACGGCAATGGCCGGATAGCACGGGCATTGGCAAGTATCTTCTTATACCGCTCTCCCGGGGTGCCGCTGGTTATTTACCATGACCAACGAGCCCATTATCTGGATGCGTTGGAAGCCGCCGACGCCGGTGATTTCAAGCAGCTAGTGCGGTTCTTTGCCGAAAAATCAGTGGACACAGTGCTTTCGATCACCGAGGACCTGCGTGAACATGCAAGCGAAAGCTACGGCCAGGTAGATGATGAGCTAGCCCAGCTTCTCAACGCTGACGCAGCGCCGAAAGACGTGCAAGAAGCAGCGACCAGGCTGCAAGAACTAGTACGCAGTGCACTACAAAGCGAAATTGATAAATGCTCGGTCAAAGATCAGCTGCAGCTAAAAGTTTTCAGCTATGCCGACCCGCCACAGCATATCGTCGACTCCGTGGAGGAACCGTTTACTTTGCTTGACGGCAGCCTCGGGCTAGTAATTAGCGCAAAGACGATGAAAGTAAAGAAAGAAAGCCACTATTGGGATGTGGTGGCACTGGCAGTAACGGATACGAACGACGAATCACCCGCAACAGCAGCTGATTTACGTCTGCGGTCCGTTGGAGGTCAAGACTTTGATGTGTTTCAGCGTGAGCTCATCCCCGCGGTCTCCCAAAGTCTGCGAAACCGCACACAATCGTATGCCAAGGTGGTGCTCCGAGAGTTCCTGCACCACTTGAAGCAGCTTCTCTCCAAAGAACAGTGAGCACACCCAGAATCCGTCAATAGGAATCGCTTAATCCCGCCGGACCAACCGCTGCGCCGCAACGTCGTAGACATAGTGCACGATTTCGCCGCTGATGATCTTGTCGACGGCATCGACAATTGCTTCCAACGGGGCGATAAACCACTCGGTGGCTGCCGGTTCCGTGCCGCGTGTGATCTTTAGCCGCGCCGGGGCAAAAACCCGGTGCAACAAGTGCTCCAGCGCAGACGGCCGCAGGTTATACGTGCGGAACGTCTCGACGATCTCCACCGGCGCGTGCAGATACGTCGCGGATTTCTCTGCACCTCGGATGCGCTGTTCCACGGTGGTGGTCGAATACCCAATCTTGTATAAATCGCGCAGGCTAGCGATCTCGGGGTCCGTGCTCAACGAGCGCAAGACGTAGATCCAACCGGATAGCTTATCGGCATCGCCGATCTCATCCATCGTCACACTGCGGTTATAGGCGAGGACTTTACCGTCTTCCTCATACAAGCGGATGGCAAAGGACTTCCGGTACATCGACGATTCTGTGCCGTTTTCAAACACCACCCGGAGGCGTTGCTTGGGCAGGCCGTTGTTTTCCAATGGCGCGCCTGGTTCTGGATCGTAAACTTCGGCAACGAATGCCAGACTGCCGCGGACCACATAGAATTTTCCATCGGTAATGGATTGTTCACTCTTGAACTCCGCCAACACCACCGAGCCGTCGGCAAGCTGCTGTTGCTTCTCCTTAAACGCCTGGCGGAATGGCTCGAAGTCCTTGACGCGGGTGCGCTCAGCAACCGAATCTGAGGATTTTGGTTTGCGCCTCGGCAAACTTGCAGTGTCGTAGAGGTCGGCATCAACACCGTCGGCCTCGTCCAACAGATCAGCTAAAAAGTCGAAGTCAGAACCCGCACCGCTGCCATCGGCGCCATCACCAGTACCCTCGAACAACTCTTCCAGTGTCTCCGGAACTTCCGGCTCGGCGAGCAGCCCGACGTCGTCAAGATGCCGCAGATGCTGCTTCTTCTCCTCGCTGTTGAGGATGCCCACCAGGCGCGCGCCCAGTTTGCGCTCGGCAATCTCACGGGTATCCGGGTCCGGGCGACGCTTATGCTTGTCGTAGAATTCCAGGATCTCGATAAAGGCGCGCTCCAGCCGATCTTCCGTGGTGATCGGGCGTGGTTTCACGGGAGCCTCGAACAGGCCTTCGTCGTCGCCCTCGAAAAGATCGATCAGCTCCGGCGAAAGACCAGAATCATTCGGGGATGCTGCATCGGACATTTACGCCTCCTCGTTCTGAGCTGAATCCTGCGCGGATTGCTCGGCTCTCCTGCGCTTCTGGGCCTGGTATTCCGCACGTTTTTTCTGTAACCACAACAACGCCTCACCCATGCGGCGCTCGCGTGGCTCCTTCGAGCGGTGGTTGGGCACCCGCCCGTGCATCTGCTTAAAACGCTTGATATCCGGGGCCAGCTGCATGGCCTCCTTTTCCGTCATTTCGATCTTCGTCGCCGCGATCGCGTCCTGCACCGTGGCCAGCACCTTCGCGTTGACGGATTTGGACATGATCTCGTACGCCTTCTGGAAAGCGTTGATGGAATCAATCAGGTTGATATTGATGTCGTTGATGTTGATGAAGCGATCGGCCAGCCGCAGGAAGCGGTCGTCGCCAACTTCGCGCACCTCGCTGGCTTTCAGGGTGGTGTTCGCGATGACGGCCTGGCGCACTTCCTCGACTTCCTGTTCGCTCAAGTCAGGGTAGCGCTCGCGGATCACCCGCGGGATATGCACCTGGTTTGTGGTTTCCGGTTTGCAGCCACCAATGGAGCCCTTGGCGACGTTTTCGTCTTGCAGTACTGCCGCGGTGAGATCCGGCAGGTCTGAGGCCACGATCTGCTTCGTGCGTTCTGTGGACGGCTCCTTGAACCCAGTGATGTAGATGCTTTCCTGGGTGCCATCGGCAACGGTGGAGCTTCGGCGCTCACTACCAGCGCCGGTACCATCGGCGGCATCTGCGCGGTCCAAGTCGGCGTCGGCAAGATCCGGTTTTTTCGCTTTGAACTGGAAATTGGGCGCCAGCACTTGTTCCATCAGCAGGGAAGCGGTGATTGCTTTGAGCATGCTGTTCACAGCCAGCGTGACGTCGTCGGTCTCTGCGTCCGGCTGCGCGATCAGGTTGGTGAACTGCGCGTGTTCTTTGCCGGGGCTATCGCGGGTGATGCGGCCGATGATCTGGATGATCTCCGTCAGCGAATTACGGTAGCCGATGGTCAGCGCGTCTTCGGCGAAAGGCCAGTCGAAGCCCTCTTTGGCCATGCCCAGGGCGATGATGATGTCGACGGCGTCGCGCTGTTTGCCTGCGACGTCGGAAAGATACGTCAGCACCCGGGCGCGCTGTTTCATGTCCGTGTCCGTCACCAAATCGGCTACGCGCACCAGCTCGCCGGTATCGTGACGGCGTACCTCGAAGATGCCGTGCTCGTCCGTGCCCACTGGGGTGCCGATGACGTCCATGATGCGGCCGACTTCCTCGTATTTGTCTTTCGTGGAGTCGGAGGAATTGACCGACGGGATGTGGATGATGGTTTTGCGGTCGAGGTTGAGCACTTCGCCGATCGAGTCGGTGTAAGCGCCTTGGTAGAAGTGGTGCCCGATGCCCAGGGATTTGAGGTAGCGGTAGCCGTTGAGCTGGTCGTAGTAGTTGAAGCGCACCGGGGTGAATTTTGCTTCGTCTTCCGGGGTGAGCACCGGGGTGGAATCGCCCCGGAAGTACGAACCCGTCATGGCGATGACGTGCACGTCGGATTCTGCCATGGCTTTTTGGATCAACGCGCCCAGGCGGTTATTTTCCAGGTCGGCGCTGACGTGGTGGAATTCGTCGATAGCGAGTACGCAACCGTTGAAGTCGTGTGGGCTGAGTACGTTGAAGGCGTAGCGCAGCGTGGCATGGGTGCATACCAGGATGGCATCCGGCCCGGCCATGAACTGGCGGAAGGCCTCGACTTTGCTTTTTGTGGAGCTGGGCCCGCAGAGGTTGTTTTCTGGCTTGATGGTCCAGTCGGTGAAAAACCCGTGGGTGGTCAGATCCGTGTTGGAAAATGATCCGCCGATGGAGCGTTCCGGCACCGCCACGATCACCTTCGTGCGCCCTTGGTTGAACAGCTTGTCCAGGGCGACGAACATCAGGGCGCGGGATTTTCCGGAGGCCGGTGGGGCTTTGATGAGCAAGTATTGTGCGGCGCGTTGCTCCCACACGCGGGCTTGCATCTCGCGCATGCCCAGCTCATTGGTGGTCACCGATCGCCCCGATTGTTTGTAGGTGACGTCGATCATGTTCATGGTTTTGTCTTCGCTTGCCGACGGCTGCTGGTTGCTCATGGTTAGTTTTCTCCTGCGGTCATTTCTTCGTATCGTTTGAACAGTTCGGCTAGGCGCTCATCGTCGGAGTGGAAGGGCTTGCTTCCACGCTGGTAGATCTTGTCGACGAGCGCGTCATTGTTGTCGTGCGCTTCGCGGAGCAAGTCCGGCATTTTGTCTGGATCGTAGAGTTCTGCCAGGGTGTTTTCGCAGTAGTACTCACGCACATCCAGGATCCGCAGTGCAGTTTGGGTGAGCTGTTCCTTGGTTTTCGGTTTGAGATCCGGCACCGGGAAATTGTTGTAGACGATGGTGTTGGAGTATTGGAAATCTTCTCGCATTCTTCCACCGACAGCGCCCAGCCAAGCCATGTGCATCTTGGAGGTCAGCAGAGCGAAGAGCCATGGTTCGGCGTCATAGATCGCGAAACCTTTGTTAGAAATAACCGTGTCTGGCCCAAGGAACCCGATTGGGACATACTCGCGACGACCCGAGGAAATACTAGGCACAATGATGGACTCGGTGGGTTTATAGGCCCGCTGACGGAAACGATGTGGGTATTCAGCATAGTCGCGGGTGGATGCGGCCTTGCTATCCAGACGGAATTTCTTAA
This sequence comes from Corynebacterium sp. EPI-003-04-2554_SCH2473622, assembly GCF_001665955.1. Lineage (NCBI taxonomy): Bacteria > Bacillati > Actinomycetota > Actinomycetes > Mycobacteriales > Corynebacteriaceae > Corynebacterium > Corynebacterium sp. EPI-003-04-2554_SCH2473622. The sequence goes on from NZ_LZMN01000077.1 coordinate 4,821, forward strand.
TTGCATCAAGACGCCGGTCGATGTCAGGGATTGCTCGGACCTCCGGGACATCTTCGTCATTGATCCATAAACAATAACGCTCTTCGCCACGAATAAAATCAGCGGCACCCACGTAGTGCTTAATGAATTTGCGTGCGTGGGGGCTGTTTCCAACCAGATCGTCTCGTTCACGGCGATCGAGATTGAGAAATCCTCCGTCTGTAGGTTTAGATCCAAAGAGCATTTTTGGGAGTTCTGGGCGCAACGGAGTTGTTCTCCGCGGAATTGTAACTAGCGGGCCGTCGGCAAGATAACCGTTGATTTGCTTTGCCTCAATACGGGTATCGCCATCGAACAAATACTTCTGTTTAGTACTAGGCAGGCGCAAAGAAATTACGCAAACCGTAACACCGGCATTACCCCGTGCGCTGTTCGTCCATTTGAATGAGGTGTACGCGTAGCCAATTTCTAAGCCCATATTGAAGAGCTCAGGAAAGAGTAGAGATACATGATCACCTTGGGCTACCGAATTCGTACTGACGAATGCGAGCTGAGCATTTGATTCGCGAATGAACTTTGCACCTTTGATGAACCAAGCAGAAATATAATCTTGGTTTTTTGAAAAAGGTCGACTGCCGTATGCGAGTGCAAGATCTTCCTTTTGTTCCTTCGACTGCATGCTAGAGCCGAGGTACGGCGGGTTGCCGATCAAATAGACCTCGTCGTCAGAATCGTGCGGGCAGATTTCTTCCCAGTCCACGCGGGTGGCATTCGCACAGGTGATCTGGCCCATGCTGCGTAGCGGGATCATATGTAGCGTGACACCAAACTTATCCTCGAATTCCTGGTTCATCTGGTGCTTGGCGATCCACAGTGCAAGGATGGCCACTTCCGTGGCGAAGTCGTCGATCTCAATGCCGTAGAAATTGTCGATTTTCACCACGGACTGTTCGAACAGTGTCTGGCGCTTTACGCTCAGAGTTTCCAGACGCTGCAAGATTGCGTGCTCCAGGCGACGTAGCTCCTTATATGCAATGACCAGGAAGTTTCCGGAACCACAGGCAGGGTCGAAAACCTTGATATTGCCGATGCGGTGCAACAGCTTTTCTAGCCGTGGTGCGGAATCATAGGCGGCTTCAAACTGCTGCTTGAGCTCGTCGAGGAACAACGGCTCGATGGTTTTCAAAATATTCGGCACCGAGGTGTAGTGCTGGCCCAATTCCGAGCGAGAACCACTGTGGACCACTGCCTGGAACATGGAGCCGAAAATATCCGGGTTGATGTCCTGCCAAATCAACCGGCCCAGGCGAATCAACAGATCCCGGGATTTAGCGTCGAAGTGTGGTACCTGGAAGCGTTCGTCGTTGCTGAACAAGCGACCGTTGACGTAGGGGAAAACCTGCAGATGGGCCGGGGAGTCCGACTTATCTGCGACATCGAGGGCAGCGAAAATCTCCTCGATGATGGTGTTGGTACCCGTGCCGTCCTCACGCGAGTGCGAGGCAATAGCCTGGGTGAACGAACCATCCGGGAACAGCCCGGTGTCCTCTGCGAAATAGCAGAACAATAGGCGGGTGAAAAAGACGTTGAGGCGGTGGCGGTCTTCATCCGTCTGCAGGGAGACCGCGTTAGCTTTGACTAGCGCGTCGAAAAGCTCACCCATATGCTGGGCGGCTTTTGTGTCCGCGTGCTTTTCCGCAGCAAACTGCGCCTTTTCCATGCCGGCCCACGGCAAGAAGAAAGAATAGTGCTTCGCCAGCTGGCCCAGCGGGAAAATGCGGTTCTCGTTAGTCTTAATATCCACCGCGGCCAACCAGTGGTAGTCCGTGGCGATGACAAACCGCGTGTTATAGCGGATGACGCGCTCGTGCGTGCGCAGGTGCTGGACGGCGTCGAGAAGCTTCGCCTCGCGCTCCGCCGGGGAGGCGGGGGCGTCGGCGTCGACAAGCGGGCGGAAGTAGACGATGTTCTTCTGGGCATAATCCCGGGAAGGATCTTCCGCCACGTTGTAGCTGCCCTTGCGCAAACGCGTGACATTAGACTGCGCGCGGCCATAGGCGAGCAGGAGGTCGAAAAGGAGATCATCGCCGAACTCATCCTGCTCCGCGATCTGCGTGACGCGCTGCTCAATTTCCCGGACGCTAAGCGTAGCCACCTTGGGTTTATCCTTTCGCCGACAATTCTCTGCTTAGAGTGTAGGCGATTGGGGTGGGGAAGAGGGGGGCGGCGGAGAGCGTTAGTGAGTGGAGCAACGGTAGGTAGTGGCCGAGCCTGGATAGAGATCCAGCCCACTCTCGGCTGAGGTTGAGGCGGGCTGAACGATTGTCAAGATTATATTTTTTAATAGTGTTGACCCAAATTTGCATGGATAGCGTGTAAAACGTAGCGAACTGTTTCAGGTAGAGAACCGATTTTAACTAGAGTATCGAGAAGTTTAGCTTCGCGTTTAGTCGGGGAAGTAGCTGTGCCGTCCTCGAGAAAGAAAGCAGAAATTGAGGTTACCACTCGTTTAGTGGACACCCTATTAGTACGGACCTTGTGTCCGTAGGACAGGATGTTCATTGTGAGTTCGTCAAGGAAAAACTACACCCCGGAATACCGGCAGGAGGCTGCCAGACTGGTCATCGAATCGGGGCGCCCAATCGCTCATGTAGCTCAAGGAGATAGGTGTAGCCGAAGGCCTTGTGGACAAATGGGTCAAACTCGAGCGGGAACGTCAAGGCTCGGTAGATGGCCGCAGTGATGCCGATATACGAGCCGAAAACGCTCGTCTGCGTCGTGAGTTAGCTCAGGCCAAAATGGATAATGAGTTCTTGTCAAAAGCCACCGCCTTCTTCGTGGCGTCGCAACACAATCGGAAAAATTTGAGCTAATACAGCCAGAGCAAGGCGAACTACAGCATCAAACGAATGAGCAGGTTATTAGAGGTTTCCCGTTCTGGCTACTATAAATGGGAAAAGGCTCAAGCAGTACGGCATCGTGGTGAAAATCAGCGCCAGAGATTCCTCGACCAGTTGGACAAGCGTATTCATGACATCTGGGAGGATTCTGACGAAGTCTACGGTGCCCCACGTATTACCGCAGAACTCGCTGAGGATGGGGTCTATGTGAATCGCAAAACCGTGGCCAAGCGTATGCGGATGATGGGTATTGAGGGCATCTCGCCCAGGGCGTTTGTTCCGGTGACTACGATTCAATCCAAGCACAAGTCCACGCTTGCCGACCTGGTGAAACGGCTATTTGATCAAGGGCAGCTTAATCGGGTGTGGATGTCGGATATTAGCTATCTACGCACGAATAAGGGCTGGCTGTACCTGTGCGTTATCCGCGACGGGCACTCCCGCCGAGTCCTAGGCTGGCCCATGGATAGTGTGCAAGATTCTTATCTGGTTGAACGCGCATTGCGTATGGCTCATGCCTTGCGTGGTGAAGTACCCGACGGTGTGGTCTTCCACGCGGATCGTGGTACCCAGTTCACAAGCGAGAAGCTGTGGCAGGTCTGCCAAGAACTAGGGATTGCGCAATCGGTCGGCCGGACTGGTGTGTGCTTTGATAACGCGATGTCAGAATCATTTTGGTCGACATTGAAGACTGAATTTTATGACCGGAAGAAATGGGCTTCGCGTGATACAGCCCGAAAGGCTGTGGCTTGTTGGATTGAGATTGTCTACAATCGGCGCCGTCGCCACTCAGCAATCGGGATGATCAGCCCTGTCGATTTCGAAGCCCAGCTCGCTGACCAAGACGATAAAAAGAAAGCCGCTGCTTAACCACTAAGTAGCTTAATTACGTGTCCACGATTTGCGGGCAACCCCAGAGCCCCTTAGAGGGCTCCACTAAAGGAACAGATACAGGCGATAGCCTGGAGATGTAACTAGGTAGGTTGATACCGGTCTTAGGGGCCGGTCTCCAGTAGCCCCTTGAGGGGGCTAAGGGAAATTAGCCAGCCTCACTGAAGAGGCTGGAGTTAGTAACGGTCTACGTTCGTAGCCTCGTTGATTCGGTTATTCACCGCGTCAGGAAGTGTCCTGTTTCGGTCTACGGAATCGACCAGCCTAAGCGAGGTACCCGCTTCTGTCAGGCTCAACACGACGGGTAGAAGTATTCTTAACGCATGGGAATATTGAACACCCTTACCGCAGCAATCGCGTCAGCCGCCGCCGGTGCGTTAGTGTCATGGGTTATTTCATTCTTGCAGGGTGAAAAGTTAATCAAGAAACTGGAGTGGAGCGCCTTAGCACTATCGGAATCGTCCACGTCTAAGCACGCCGTAGCGATGCAGAGTGTAAGAAACCAAGCAGAGGCAGGGCTTTTAGCGTCGCATTTCGCACCGAAAACAAGCTACCGTGCAGCGGTTCTATTCGCGATAGCCATGAGTGCCATTCTCGGACTTAGGACAGATGAACCAATCCACTTTCAATTAATAAATGATGCGATTTTCGTGATGGGGATTATTTTTGTGTCTTTTTATGCTCACAAAAAATTCTGCAAACACCGAGCCGTGCGACTGTATTTTTTGAACAACAGTATCGATAAGGCCCTAGCCATTGACGAACAAGATTATAAAGAGATTCTGGACACCAAAGCAATCTTGAACATCTTATCCCTAGCAGCCTCAGGTGTGGCCATCACCTTTATTAGTTACAGTGCCTGGAGCCAAGAGCCGGTACCGGCGTGGACAATTCTAGTTTTGGGATTGTCTTTGTGCCTATTCGTAACCGGGTTCCTTGAATCGCGGTTCGTAGCCGACAGAATCGCCCGGCGATGGTGCGATAAACTCGCTGAACAGCGATAACGGACGCGAGTAGGTAGCGCCGACAAAACCGTCATGACCTGTTCGATGTCACTACTACTAACCTTCACAACACCCGAGGGCAGGAGGTGCAAATGGCAATCATCAACGAGTCCGGTCTCTACGATGTTGCGGGGCGGTCCTCGAACAAGTTCTACGGTCCTAATCCTCGTTTCCCGCAAGCCGGTGCCATAACTACCCCGACGGGGTAAAATAAGTGATTTTTGCGAGTCTGTGACCAGCGTTTTTAGAAACGCAATTTCGCTATACGCCCGTCTAAGCGATTTTAAACAATATCCTGGAGTGATTTGCCTAGAGAGCTAATTTCAACGCCTTAGAATCGATTCTAGGGCCTTGAAATTCTACCTCTTAACGCCCTGTTAAAGCAGGGCGTTTTATCTTTTTATCCCCTACTCAACAGAAAGCGATTACCACCGTGCCAGCGTATTCAAAAGACTATCTCGAAGAGCGAGAGGCCCTAGCTCTTATCGGTCAACGCCGTTGTGTTAGATGCGGCGTCGTTTACGGCCTCAAAGACGGTTTCTCAGTAGACGCATCGTGTGCCAATCGGAGGGTTAGCGTCTGTAAGCGATGCAGAGCTAAACAAGCCCGAGAGCGCCACCACCGCGCGGACTCGTTGCAGGGCGCGCTAGACAACGGATACAAGCGCGCCACCCGCCACCGGCGTAAGCGGCGCAGGATAAAACCAGAAACACTAATCAAACACTGGGAAGCTCACAGGGTTGACCCTATGACGTGTTTTTACACCGGGGTTGAGCTAACCCGGGAGTTGCACCAACCCAACACCCGGAACATAGACCACGTGGAGCCGTTGTCTAAGCCCGGTAGTCGTGGCCACGTCGTAGACAACCTAGTCCCGTGCTCAGAGGCGTTCAACAACTACAAGCAATAACAACGCGCCGTAGAAGCGGCTCTAAGAGCCCCTGAAAACCTAAGAGCGGTCAACACCTACAACGGAGCTACAGACGCTCTAGGAGCACCTATAGCCCCTCCACTGGTAGTCACGGACGCCTAATCCAGGTTGACCTTACCCATGAGTTCACCCGGCCTTGACTCACGAACTTTCATGTAGACACCAACGATGGTTGTTGTGTCTTCCTGGCTTAACACCCGGCCTATTTCCTTTGGAGTCGCCCCGGATTCAGCCAGTTTTGTGATAAGTCAGTTTCGGCCGTAGTGAGGGGTAATCTCAGCGGTCACCCCGGCCTTAGCCTTAGCGATGCTGAAACGAGAGCGATAAGAGGTATCAAACACCGGCGCGCCCGATTCTGTGACGGTCACGAACTGGTTATCCCCGGGTTGGTACGTGGCAATATGGTCACGGACGTAAGGCAGAAACTCTTTCAAGATAGGAACTGTTCGATAGCCCGCGTTAGTCTTTGGGGGATGAAGTTCCATCTTCACACCACGGCCTTGTTTAGGCACGCGCACGAGGTTTCCCTCTATTCTCACACTCGCAGAATCAGAGTTCACGTTAACGTGTTGCCCCTTGAGTCCGAGCGCTTCCCCGAGTCGTAAACCGTGGAAGAGAACCAACACCGTTATGAGCTTGTAGCGATGCGGCATAGCGTGAAGAATCGCCTTGAGGTCTTTGGTCTCTGGTAGTTCCTTTTGCTTAGCCTTAGTGGCTCTTAGCGACGCCCGGATATACACCGGGTTAGAACTGATGTAGCCGTAGTCAACGGCTAGTTGCATCGCAGCGCGCAGCTTTTGATACGCCCTGGAGTTCCGAGCCTGATTAAGCGGATAAGCAGCCACCGTCTCACGCCACCAATCCGCAACGTGAGCCCGGGATAGTTCGTCCACTCGCATCCTGCACAACCGTTCGTTGCCTAAAACGCGTATCTGAACCATTTCCTAATAAGCCTTGAAAGTGGAATTGCGAACGTTAGGCTTAGCGACCTCGAGCCAGATTCGCACCATTTCCCCCACCGTGGGAATCGCGGGCGTCTGTGGTTCTGGCTCTTTTGGCTTAGGCGGTTCCCATTCCCCGCTCTTGATTGCCTTACGCACCCCGGCAAGGTAAGCGTAAGCGTCTAGTTCGTCCGCAAAAGTGGTTTCACCGTTGTAACGAACACCGTCCACTGTGTAGCGGGCTTGAAAACGGCCCCCGGGAAGTTCCCGGATACTGCCAAAATTTTTGCCCTTAGATTTGCCCAATTCGTGACCTCGCTGTGCCAATAAGCACCCCGCGCCAGCCGGGCGGGTGGACTAGCGCAAGGGCGCCGGTAAAATAAAAAGCGGGTTATACGACAAAAAGTGTGTCCGTATGGGTGGGATCGACGCAGATGAGAGTGTCAGGATGTTTGTGTGTGAGGCTCTGATCTAGAAGGAGTTTCACAGATAATGACTACTGTGTTACCAATGAAATGCCATGCCCCGGCAAGGGTCAACGAAATCAGCGAGAAGCTGATGGAAAACCCTTGAGATGGAAAACCCTTGAGCTCGCCAGCCTGATAAGCGAGCTGTCGAGCTCTGCTGATGATACAAGAGACCTGGTCAAAGGTCTGTTGCAGGCAATCGATGAGCGCTGGTCTGCAGGCAGAAATGGATGCACATTTGGGCTATGGCCATTCCGACCGCAAGGCCAAAGCCCAGCTTGAGACCACCTACGGAAGCAATCACCGCAACGGGGTGTATACCAAGACCATCAACTCTGGTTACGGGGCCTTAGAAGTAACCGTGCCTAGGGATCGTGCTGGCACGTTTACGCCCCAAATGGTGCCTATTTCTATAGGGTTGTCAGGCAGCTGTGTGTAAGTTAAGCCACCAGTCGCAGGCGATGCGTTGTTTCTCGTCGCGCAGTCCGCGGTGGGCGTCATGGGTATAGCAACTTTTTGTTGCCGCGTTTGAATTTAGGGATCTGCTCGAAGGCGACGTCTTTGATGTAGGTTCTGGCTTTAAGCTGGGCACTCCAACACTGCCGAGTAAACTGTGGGCTAGCCGCCGAGGTTTAGCGAATCCAATGAGATGCTAATCATTTCTTTGGCGGGTTTGTTCATGTAACAATGGGTGCATCGAGAGCTTCGTTCTGAACGCGATTTAAGCCCGTGATCAATCCCGAAAGCCCAGAATGAGAGAGGATGTCAGATGAGGACTCCACATCTGCACAATCAGAATGGCCGGGTGATCGCTCGGCTGAGCGACGGCAGGATCGTTCGAGAAGCTCAGATTCACGATCCAGCCGATGGCTTAGAAAAAGGTTGGGAAGCGACCGGGAGATATCTTCGCGAGGCGATCGACAGCTACAAGACCATGACGATGAATTAACCAATCCCGATACCGTAGAAATTGATCGCTCACAACGCGATTGCGGATTCCATCCGCCGTGAGGCTGTGCCATTAAAACGCGGGCAATGGATATTTGCTGCACTTACCTTTGTTTGCAGTTCACACTGTCATTACACAGCGTGAATACAGCATTTTGTGCGGTGTCGTTCATCTAGTTAAATTCCTTATATGGGTGAAACTATCGCACGCCTGATGCATTGGCGCCTGCACCTGGTCGTGCTGGTGCTCGCATGCCTGGCAGAGGCCATCGGCATCATCCAGATCGACATCGGCATCGGCACGGTGGTTCTGCTGCCGTTGCTGTACGCGTTTTTCTTCTCACTGTTGTTCAACCCGAATATTGTTTCTGGTCTGGGCAACGTCGTCGGTAAGCAGGGCGCAGGAATTGCGCCGCGGTGGATTCTCATCTGCATGATGCCGTTCATGGCGAAATTCGCCATCGGTATTGGTCCGCAAATCGGCGACATCATCGCAGCCGGGCCAGCGTTGATCCTGCAAGAACTCGGCAACGTTGCCACACTGCTGATTGCCATGCCCGTGGCCGTGCTGCTGTTCAACATGGGGCGCGAAACCATCGGTGCAACACACTCCATTGCGCGGGAACCAAATATCGCGCTGGTTGCGGATAGATACGGTCTGAAATCCTCCGAAGGCATCGGCGTGATGGGCGTCTACGTCATGGGCACCGTCTTCGGCGGCGTGTACTTCTCGCTGGTGGCCGGGCTATTCGCTTCCTGGGAGGTATTCGATATTCGCTCGCTGGCCATGGCCTGTGGCGTGGGCTCCGGCAGCATGATGGGCGCGTGCTCCACGGCCTTGGCAGAAACCGTGCCGGATGCCGCCAACGAGATCAGCGTCTTCGCGGCCACCAGCAACCTACTTACCTACGGCACTGGATTATTCGTCTCCGCGTTCATCGCGCTACCGCTAGCAGAACGCCTGTTCACGGTGCTGGCGAAAGTGCGACGGCAGAAGGCGTCGGCAAGCAACTTCAGCGCATACACCGACGAAGAATGGGAATCCGGCCAAGAAGGCGACACCGAGCTGCCGATCCGCACAGTACTGGCTGCGCTGGTGTGGGTTTGCGCGCTGGCGCTGGTGGTGAACTGGGTGAATTCCGGGGTGAACCCGCTGGCTGCGGCCCCGGGCATGGTGATCCTCTACGTTTGCTGCATTGGCGGTCTGCTGATTACGAAGTACGTGCGCATTGGTGTGCCCAATGTGGCGTGGATTTCTGTGGTGGCTATCCTGGCAGCGTTGCCGTTTTTGCCATGGTCGGAAGCATTCATTGCCGCGACGGATCAGCTGAATATGCTGGCACTGCTCACCCCGGCGTTAACGTATTCCGGGTTGGCGATCTCGCGCACGGAAGTCTCGATCTTCAAAAAATCCGGCGTACAGATTACCGTGATCGCCCTGCTGGTGTTCACCGGAACCTTCGTGGGATCCGCTGCGATTGCGAATGTGCTGCTGTAGGGCGCTTGCTGTAGCGGGACTGTCGTGGCGGGCCGTTGCGACTGGCCTGTTGCGGCTGGCCGCTGCGACGGGCTTGTAAAAGAACTGGATAGCTGAAGCTGTAAGGAGCAAACTTCATGGATGCTAGTAGCGCGGTTACTACGATCATGGGCGACTACGCCTCGGTGGAGCAGTGGCAAACCGAGATTTACCTGGATCTGCACCGCAACCCCGAGCTGAGCATGCAGGAGGTACGCACGCGCGGGGTGATCGCTCGTGAGCTGGAGGCGCTGGGGTATCGCGTCGACAAGATTGGTGGCGGGCTCGTTGGCACGCTGGACAATGGGCCAGGGGCGACGGTCATGTTGCGCGCAGATTTTGATGCACTGCCGGTGCGTGAGGAAACCGGGCTGGACTATGCCTCGACGGCAACGGCGGTGAACCCAGAAGGCAAGACCGTCCCCGTCATGCACGCCTGCGGGCACGACTGCCACGTGGCATCGTTGCTGGCGATGGGGGCGCTGATGATGCGCCACAGTGAGCAGTGGTCCGGCCGGTTGCAACTGCTATTCCAGCCGGGGGAAGAGACCGGCGAGGGCTCGAAGTCGATGGTTGCCGACGGGCTAGTGGAACGCGTCGATAAGCCAGATGTGGTGCTGGGGCAACATGTATTCTGCGGCCCAGTGCCAGCCGGTCAGATGGGCGTGGTGCCAGGGCCGTTCATGTCGACGGCGGTGAACGTGGACATCACGCTGCATGGGCGCGGCTCGCACGGGTCGATGCCACACCTGGGCGTCGACCCGATTGTGCTGGCAGCGCACGTGGTGCAGCGCTTGCAGACGATCGTGGCGCGTGAGCTGAGCCCACATGAATTCGGGGTGGTCACCGTCGGCGTCGTGGAAGCTGGCACGCGCCCGAACGTCATCCCGGAAACCGCGCGGTTGAAGCTGAACGTGCGCGCCTACGACGAAGCAGTGCGCGCACGGATCCTCGCCGCGATCGAGCGGATCACTCGCGGGGAGGCCGTAGCTGCCGGTGCGCCGCGGGAGCCGGAGTTCCGCTATTACGAGTCCTTCCCGGTCACAGACAATGACGACGTGGTGGCCAGCCGGTTAACCGCGAGCTTCAGACGTGACCTCGGCGAGGCGAATGTGCACCGCATCGAACCACTGACGGCATCGGAAGATTTCTCCGTGCTTGCCGACGCCTTCGGTGCACCGTACTGTTTCTGGCTACTGGGTGGGGCGCCAGAAGGCGTGAGTATTCCGAACCACAGCCCGAAATTCGCGCCGGTTCTGCAGCCGACTCTAGCAACCGGAACCCGGGCGTTGGTCTCGGCAGCGTGTGAGTATTTGCGCTGATCAGACGATTGATTGGATTATTCGATTAAAAGTAATGTCGATTTTCAGGCGAAAAATCGACATTAAACATGTCTAATGTCGATTGCGTAAACATATCGGGGGATGTGCTCGTTGCCGGGCGCCGTCCGTCGCAGGTAGTTGCCCGCTGTGGGGTGGCACCGACTGTGGGGCGGGCACATACAAACCGAAGCGCATAGCCTTGTTGAGCGGTATTTGTTTAGGATAAGCTAATCCGGTGCAAAAATCTCATAACCTCCGCAAAATATGGATTGCGGCCGCAATAAGCATGTCTGTTACCGGCATACATCTTAGCGTTGTACAACCAGCTTTTGCCCAACCTGCGACGCAAGAAGCAGCACGTGGCACAACGCCGGATAGTGAAAAAGCGCCCGGCGAAGTACCACGCGGTGAAGTGCCACACAGTGAAACCGCGTCAACGCCGCAAAAAGAGCAACAAAGCAAAAACCATCAAGTCACCGCGACGTTTGCTGCCGGGGAAGTCACCAGAGACATTCTTATCGACGAAAAGCGCGGACGCGGCTGGGTAGCCGTCGACAAGCTAGGAGAGAGCCCCAGCGGAATAACGTGGTTCGACCTGGAAACCCAGAAACCATCTGAGACCGTGTACTGGGCGCCAAGCAAAGAAGCGCTAGTACAGATTTCTCTGAGCAACGACGGAAAATACATCTACGCTCTGCACCAACGAGAAGGAAAACTCACCGTCTTTAATGCAGATGACGGAACCGTGGTACGCCAGATTTCTGGGACCCCGAAGTTTCCAAAGGGCATGGTGGAAGACACAGATACCGGTGCAATCTACATTTACGATTCGAAATCCCTGGTTCATGTAGATCCCACGAACGCAACCGTGAGTGCGCCGATCCCCGTTAGCACCGAAAAATACCCGTCGATTAATGGCCTAGTCTACGATGCAACCCGCAAGATGCTGTGGATCAGCGCAGGCCGCGAAAACGTCATCACTGGGTATAACACCGCAGCCAAGCAATGGGTACAAGACCTGGCTATTCCCGTCGCGGAAACCAGTTTTCAGGGGGCCGCAGTAGGCGGGCGCCCATACGAGCTAGCTTTTGACTCAGAACTCGGGCACCTGTACGTCGTCGTCAAGCCAACTTTGCAAGACGAGTTCACAGAAAGCAAGATACTCACACTCGATGCAGCGACCGGCAAATTCCTCGGCATGCCGATCGAGGTTGGAACCAAGGTTAACTCGCTACACGTTAACCCGCGCACACACGAAATTTATGCGGCAGCAGCTGACGACAACCGTGTGTCAGTCGTGAGCCCAGAAACCTGGACTGTCGCCGAAAAGATCGATTTCACTGAGCTGGGCGTCACCAGCGGCTACGGTACTGGCGAAGCCAACCTCGCTGTCGTTACGGGAAACTCTACGGGCGATGTCGCCTACGTTTCACACCCCTATAAAGAACGATCCCGAGTAAGCCAGCTGCATCGAACCGGGCCAACACCGGCGATTACCCCCTTGCAGCCTGCCGACGAGAACCAGAAACCACCAGTCGACGCCGACAGCACAGGCTGGAACGGCCCCGAACAACCCCAGGATGTGGCAGTCCACAAACCGGCTAGCGCCGTCGATGTAAAAGAGGCGAATTTGCGCTGGGGAATCAACGAATACCTGAAGGCGTGGTCCGTAGAAGCCCTAGGAGAAGCGGTGACAGTGGACAACTACCTGCCAAGCTTCACCCGGGCTCAGGGGTGGTTCGATACAGCCACTAAACAAGCGCACCTGTCCTTCGGCAACGGTTTCCGCATCAAGCATTACCCCACGCTCGCCCCGCACGTAATTACGACGATGGGTAATCCCGAACTACAGGTCAATGCAGACGGCTCCGGTGCCTTGACAATGGACGTTGCCTGGTCAGTCTACGAAGATAAAAAGAGCGACGGTTATAAACGCGTCACGGTCGCCACGTTTAGCTCTTCGACAATAGACATTGCCGGTGGAGACATCACCTTCGAAGCAACACCAGAATTCTACGGACGTGCCTACCAGGGAGAAGAGAAGCAATATCCCAACTCGTGGCCGAAAGAATTCATCGATTATCTTTCCCCGGACACCCGGGCATGGTGGTACACCACGGGGGCCAGCCTGGATGCGGATAAAGCACCCGCACCGATCAAACTGACTGCCAAAATCCCAGTCGCGGATGCGCCAGCAGGCAGTGATCATGGAGATAACCAGGACTCCGCAACCCCGGACGCGAAACCTGGAAAGACCATGGCGGAAGAATATTCGCCCGAACCACACACCTCAGTCACAGTTGCCCCTGGCGTAGCCGTCCAGGCAGAAGATGCCCTGATAAATACTGCGCAATTGCCAGCAGACACCACCTATGCTTGGAAAACACCGCTTGACACCTCCCGGCCGGGAATACAGACCGGCACAATTGTCGTGACCTACCCAGACGGCTCGACGGATGAGGTCACAACCTTCATCGTTGTCGATGACCAACCAGCAACGGCACAGCCGGATAACACGCTCGGTAAAATCTTCAAGGTCATCACCGGGCTCGGAGTAATGGCAGCAGTATTTGGGGGCATTATTCATTTGTTGAATAACGATCCAGGCTTTGCACAACTGAAGCACAACGTCATGGAGATGCTAAAAGGAATCGGGATTCGCCTATAAACGGGGTAGCGCCCGCTGTGGGTTGCCACCCGTCGACACAGCCCACAGCAGCCGATACGGTGAGAGCATGTTGTTTGATTCTCTGCCGCGCCCGAGTGAGCGCATCGCGCCGGGCGTGGCGCACCTGCCGGGGTGGTTGGGCGTCGACAAACAAGCAAAGCTGGTGCGCGAGGTTCGCGAGATCGCCCGCACATACGCGGATACTCCGATGGCGATGCTGCGCCCGACGTTAAAATCCGGCGGACAGATGAGCGTGTACCAGCTGCATTTAGGCAGGTACTGGCACTATCCGAGTTACCGATATGTCGACAAGATTGCTGGCACCACCGTCCCACCAGTACCCGAAAGCCTGGTGGCGTTGGCGCCGGTGGCGTTGCGCGCGGCAGCAGAGGTTGCCGAAGAATTAGCCCCGTGGGTAGAGACCTTCGTGCCAGAGATGGTGCTGGTCAACTACTATCCGCCGGGTTCCGGGATGGGCATGCACGTCGATGAATTTGAGGAATCCCGGGCGCCGGTTATTTCACTATCGATTGGTGACGAAGCGTTGTTTCGCATGGGGCATACCGAATCACGCACACAACCCTGGGACGATGTGACGCTGTGCTCCGGCGACCTGGTGGTTTTCGGTGGGCCGAAGCGTTTTGCTTATCACGGGGTGGTGCGCGTGAATGATGCCACGCTTCCCGACGGCTGCGGGCTGGCAGAAGGCCGGATCAACATCACCATCCGGCAGGTTTCTGCGGCGCCGAAGCTGCAGGGGCGCTGAGCGGGGGATTTGCTTAAGGATTTCCTAGGCGATCGTAGATGCAGGCGTGCTAAGAAGACGACAACCCCAAGCTGGAGCCACCAGCACCACCACCTGGGGTGGCTAGCGGCCCGCGTGGTGGCAAGGGCTGTGGATTCTTGGAATTCGGATTTTCGGGCTTAGCGACGGGAGGTGCGGGCTCAGTGTTTGGCTGCTCGGGCTTGGCGACGGGGCCATTCTGGTGCGCGGCTCCCTGGTGATTGTCTGGGGCAGTTGTATCCGGGCGTTTGGCTTCGGCGTCGGAGGGCGTCTCGTTAGTGCTCGGCTGTGCTGGGGTAGCGGTGGTCTGCGCAATCCAATCGCCTAGCCCATGCAGCGAAGCAAACAGCGAGAAACGCCCACCACCTTGGGGAGCTTTAAACGAGGTCACCCCGGCGACCTCACCGTTGACAAAAAGCGGCCCGCCGGAATCGCCGCGCCCGGCTGTGGCCTCGTCCAAATACTGCACGAGGAATGCATCATGCTGGCTTTCCTGCGGCCGAACCCCGGAAGAAGTTTTACCAACAGCAGCGCGGGCATACTGCAAGGTCTTGCCGGTGCCAGCACCCCAGCCGTACACGCGTCCCTGCTCACCAAAGCTCACCGGTGTGTGGCGAACCTCGCGGATCAGATGCTGTGGCAACGCATCGGTGACATGCACCAACGCCACATCGCCGTGCGGCGCCCACACTGCGTAATCCGAGGTGAACCGATTTTCTTCCCGGTGTTGCTGCTCGCGGGTGGTGCCAACGTAGACCGATCGCTGCAAATTGGGAACCTCGACGCAATGCTGGGCGGTCAGCACCCACTGAGGAGCAACCACGGTGCCAGTGCAGCTGGCCACTTGAACCACGCCTTCGGCAGCGGTGTCGGTGGTGGCAACATCGGTTCCGTTTGTCAGCCCGGTGGCTGTTGCTGTTCCGAAGACACTGAGAAAACTTGCTGCAACAAGGACGGCTATTTTCCGCATACCCTTATCTTAGTACTAGCAATCAATATGTTCTATAAGCGAATAATATACATAGTTGTTAGAATTCAGCTATCGCAAGTTGCTCGATTTTTTGACGAATTACGTCTCTGTGGGGGTGGGATGAATTCAAGCCGAAAAAGCGCGAATTTTCTCGGCGAAAATCCGCCGTTTTCTAAAAGCCGAGTAAATAAACAAGGAAGTCTTTGGCGTGATGGTCAAGACTTTGAAGTCAAAGTGATTAATGAATACATCGCATTTAATGCAGTGTATGTTGAAGAATTACTCTCGATTACAGAGCAAATTACGTCTGGATTCATGATGAACATCAGTCCTGCAGGTGATGCCGTGACTCCAGACTCGGGTTCGTACTTATTATCTGCACGAGTAAAGACTAAAGACACCTTGCTTGAAAAACTGCAGAGGTTGCAGACCACGCCGTTAATGAACATTCAAGATGTAGCTGGCATTAGGTTTGATTGCGATCTGTCGCTGACTGAGCAAACAGAGGTTGCAGAAGTTTTTAAGCGCGGATTCGAAAATAGTGGTGCGAAGCGTGTAGATATCAGGGACTGTCGGGACGAACCCCACTCGGGATATCGCGCTATTCACCTCCATATCCGAGGTAATGCTGGTAGAAGCGAGATGCAGATCCGGACGGCTTGGCAATCTAAATGGGCGAACTATTACGAAGAAGCTGCTGATATTTTCGGAAGAGAAATTCGTTACCTGCACGAAGGAGCAACGATGCCTCCGAAGGCACAAGGCGTTGTGATGCAGCTACTTGAAGCGTCGACGGAAATTGCTGAGTTTGAACAACGCACAGACAGCGATTCACACTACAGTCGTGACCATGTTCGTAATTTCCGCAGACAAATCGATGATAAACTTTCACGTATCCAAGCTGAATTGCGGCAGCAGCGAATCTAAGACTGAAATGGAAGGCTAATGTTATGGCGTCATATCTAATTCAGTACCACCGTCGTTCAGGGGAACTAGACATCCATGAATTTGACTCGCTGCCAGAGGCAACATTGAGGCGCCTCGAATTGGATGAGGCCAATGATGACCCTGATCTCGAAGTTGTTGCCGTTGCCAGTGAGAGCGAAGAACATCTGCGGCAATCCCACTCTCGGTATTTTTCGAAGGCGTAATCCAACCGCAGCAGTGAACCCTTCAATCTCATTAGATGCTCTGGGATAATTCATTGTGAAAATGTTTCTTACATCCCGACGCCGTGCTACTTCGCTGTTAACTGCCGCCGGAGCCCTAGCAGTTGTGGCTGGGGCTCCTAGCCTTGTGGAACAGCACGGCGGCACTGCGCACTCCATGGCAGCAGAAGCCTCATTGCAAGCCCCACTTAACGCGAACACCACGCACCTGGCACTCCCATTCGAGATCCCACAGTTGCAGCTGCCTGCCCCGAAACTTTCCAGCGAGCACGGCGCGGGGCCAGAGTACAGCCCGCTGAGCTCGATCGGCGCGAACCCACAACACCACGCGGGCGCCCCGGTGCCGCAGCCTTTCGATGTCAGCTACCTCACCGGTTACGTCTCCGATGTGTCTTCTTACCGGTACGGCATCTATTACGAGGTGGTGCGAGAATTTAAAGACCTGCGCAGTAACCACCCGGAGGTGATGCAGAAAAACCTGGACATCGTCGCCGAGTACAACAATAATGCGCAGCAAGAACGCGTCGACAAGGCCATTCGCGATGCCCTGGCGGATAAAGATGGCGTGCTTTTTACCGCAGCTGAGGCTCTTGGCGACGAATTCGGCCGGCATTTTCTGGCTGCGTTACACGAAAAGCGGCTGCCGAAAACTGAGTTCCTACTGGGCAATGGCTATGCGGCTCGCGCGGGTGGAATCGCTAGCTGGGGTCGCGCGGAAAAGCTGCTGTTCAATAACGACCGCCCATTCGTGCAAGCCCCGGAGCGCATTCAGCGCCATGAGTCGCCGGAACGTGAGCTGTACGACGGCTCGAGCAAATCTTTCCCGTCTGGGCACACTAACCAGGCGACGTGGATTACTACGCTGCTGGCCATGATGCTGCCGGAGGTGGGTACGCAATTGCTGGCGCGCGGTTCTGAGGCTGGGGAATCGCGACTGGTGATGGGCGTGCACTTCCCTCTGGATGTCATCGGCGGGCGCATGACCGGGCAGGCGGCCGCGGCTGATCGGTGGAATGATCCAAAAATGCGCGATGCGTTGCTGCAAGCGCGTGCAGAGATCGTCGCAGAGATGGAATGGCGTGCGGGCAAGCCTTTCGCCGAGATGATTGCCGAAGACTCGCATGCGCTCAGCGACCAGCAAGCAGAAGCCGATTACACACGACGCATGACCTACGGCTTCGCACCAATTTTCGCGACCGATGAACCGGTGAACGTCCCCACAGCGGCACCAGCGTTACTGGAAACCCGCTTCCCGGAACTCAGCTACGAGCAGCGTGCTGAAGTACTGCGCCACACCGCCTTGCCGTCCGGCTACCCACTGGATGATCGTGACCCAGCCAAAGGAGACTGGCAGCGAATTAATCTAGCCCGCGCCTGGAATGCACAGGTAAGCATCGGCGCGGGCGGGGAAGTAGTGGTGAAATAAGTTAGTCGTCGAAGATGAGGTGGGTGTTCCAATTTCGGCGCCACCATTGTTTAAGCTTTGTACCAATACTGGTGTCGGCTGGAGTGCTTGTGCCCCGTTGGAGTTCATCGGTAGCTTCTGGAGGCACCGGCGCACCGGCGAGCTCGTAAACATAGCGAGGGAGAATTTCGCCAGTGAACTTCGTGCCTTCTACTGCGACTTCAGCAATCGTTTGGCGTACCCGAGGATTGGTTTCTTGGGGCATCGCTACCTCCTGTATCGTCCTGCTTCCGATTATCGTCGTTCAATGTTTCTAAGGCAAGACCAGCAATTAGTGCTTTTTCGGTTTTTGTAATGAGTGAGCTTTGGTATAAGGCTTTTGTATTTTGCCAGGCGGCGCTACGAACTCGTTCATTGTCATTAGCGATATTTTCGATTGACCAAGTATAACGTTTCCACCATTCCGAACGATTATCGCTGTTCGTTCGCTGTTGGATGGTGACAACTAGCCCTATAAGGCCTGCTAATGCAACAACTAACTGTGCTGCTTGCAGAACTATTTCTGCCGTATCCATAAAAATCCCCCGATTGTCCTCACAAGCTATAGCTCACAATAAAGCATAGCGCAGAGAAAAACGGGGGAAAGAGTTAACCAGGAAGAGCTATTTCTCCAAGCCCTTGCCAGATGGCGAGACGAGGATCTTCACGGCGGTTTCGTTGCGGTGAATGAGTGTGTCGAAACCTTCGTCGATCAGTTCGTCCAAACCAATGCGCGCGGTGACAAACGGCGTGAGGTCCACGCGTCCATCTTCGACCAATTTGATCGCAGCCGGGTGGTTGTTGACATAACCAATGGTGCCGCGCACGTCCAGCTCTTTCAGCACAATCTTGTTTAGGTCCAGCTCAGCAGGCTTGCCCCAAATCGATACGATCTGCAAAACCCCGCGTGGGCGCAGCGCATCCATGAGCGTGTCGAAAACCACCGGAACAGAGGTGCATTCGAAAGCCACATCGGCGCCGACACCGTTGGTAAGCTCCTTGATCTTGGCGACGACGTCGACTTCTTCTGGGTTCAGCGCATGATCAGCAACCCCGGTTTCCAGGGCCTTCTCGCGGCGCGCTTTGGACAGCTCGGAGACGACGACGGTCACGCCAAACGCCTTCAACACAGCCGCGGTGAGCAAACCGATTGGGCCCGCACCACCGATGAGTGCAACTTGGCCCGCGGAATCCTCGCCCACGCCAGCGCGTTCCACGGCGTGGTAACCCACGGTCAGTGGTTCAATGAGCGCGGCGTGATCGAGGGAAACTTTATCGCTGATCTTGTGGATCCACCGACGCTTGACGACGACATTTTCCGCCAGCCCGCCGCCGCGGCCACCCAGCCCGATGAAGTTCATGTTTTCCGACAGGTGGTAGGTCTTGGATTCTGGGCCGGTATTAACGTCTTCACTGATGATGTAGGGCTCGACAACGACATGATCGCCCACGGCCAGGTCATCGATATCATCGGCTACTTCGGAGACCACGCCACAGAATTCGTGGCCCATCGTCACTGGTGGTTCTTCGCCACTGATGGGGTGTGGGTTGCCGTGTGAAGGGCAGAAGATCGGGCCGTCGAGGTATTCATGCAGGTCAGTGCCACAGATCCCACACCAGGCAACATCAACGCGGGCGGTACCTGGTTGTAATTCTTGTTGCTCGATGTCTTCGATACGGATGTCGTTGCGATCATAAAAACGTGCAGCTTTCATGGTGCCTCCTCAGGTCACGGCGTGTGTATAGACAGCCTGCGGCGGTAGCGTGGCCAGGCTGCAAATCGGATGAATGTCGAAGAATGATGTGCTATAAAATTCCGGAACCTTATGGTCCCCATCATATAAGCAGTGGCGTGTGACTGGCGTATGTTTTTTATCACGAAGACTGCGCCGCAAAGACCAGAGACATTGCTTGCCAGCGTTGCATTATGAGTACCCCACAGAAATCGTCGCCAGGTTGCGCAGCGAAGTCGAAGATGGCTCGCTGGAATCGTTTTGCTTAGAACTGGGGATTGACCTGCTGGTTTTATTCGGAAGCGCATGTACTGATGCGCACAGTGCGGGGGATGCGGATCTTGCTTATTCAGTTGATTTTTCTCGCACCAAAGAAGACAGGCCGAATCTTCTCGACGTAGCCACGGCGTTTTATGTCCGATACGGGGTTGATGCTGGGGACACCATGGACTTCATGAATTCAGCATATTGCTACGACGACTTTGGATATCGTGGATTCACATAGTCGGCGCGGTTTTGAAACGCTAATCCGTGCTGGAAAATAATGCTAACCACCCGCGAGCAGCCGTTTTTCTTGCGTCTTCGGGCGCCAGTACGCGGCTTCCACTGCGGTGAGTTCTTTGAAATGCGACGAGGTCAGCTCATCCATGGCCTGTAAATAGCCGGGGATGTGTTTGCGGGGCAGGCGCAAACCCATGGTCAGGTGGGGCGTCCACAATGGGCCGTGGCCATCGGGGTTGGCTGCGCTGATTGTGCTGGCGGCAATTTCTAATTCCCGGGTGGTCTGCAACAACCACGCCACGGTCTGTTTGCTCTTAGTACCGAAGATGACGTTGCCCACCCGCCGGAATTGAGCCGGGATCACCGCGGGTAATAACTCGGCTGCCAACTCGACGACGCTGGGATCCATCGCCGCGGAAAACGTCACCGTAATATGTGGGCGCTGGTTTTGCACCGGAAAGCCCCGGGCAGCCAAGCCAGCGAAAATCTCGCGGATGCGCTGCTCTTGTTTTTCCGGCAGATAGAGCAGGATATTGTCCGGGGAATTTTTACTCACACCAACCACCACTCATAACACCCAGTAATAGCAGTGTTGGCGAGCAAAGTCAGCCAAGCGCGGGCGTCCTCCTACTAGTAGTACTAGCGCTATTGCATGACTCGGGTTTCCCGGATGCCTTTCTGCAGCCGCTGGTGGTAGCTATCCATCGCGCGACGCAGCCACAATCCCAGCACCAAAGCCGGGATGGCGAATAACAGCAGCATGCCCAGGTCGCGGAAAATATCCCCTTGGTACACACCAGCGATTGCGCTGCGGAACGCATCAATGGCATAGGTGGCAGGCAGCCACGGACTCACAGACTGGAACCAATGAGGCAGCAGCGGTAGCGGATAAGCACCGCCGGAGCCGGAAACCTGCACGATCAATAGCAGCACAGCGAGTGCCTTACCGGCACTATCGAAGGCGATCACCAGTGCATGCACGATCAACATGAATACCGATGAGGCAAGCACAGCACTCAACCAGAGTAAGAATGGGTGCTCTGGTTGAATCTGCACGAAGAAGATCAAACCGCCCACGGCGAAGGTTGCCTGGGCAATACCGATCGCCAAGAACGTAGCCACCCGGCCCAGATAAATCTGGTTGCGCGTGAACTCGCCGTCGTCGCTGAGGTATTTGTGTTCAGCGTTGCTGCGCATCAAAACGCACGTCAACAACGCACCCACCCACAGTGCGAGTGCCAGGTAGAACGGCGTCATACCTACACCAAACGACGCCACTGCGAACACTGGTTTGCGTTCCACAGCCACTGGCGCGGAAATCCGGGAGGCAAGCAATTCTGGATCCGAGCCGATGATGTCAGCTAATTTGCTCAGGTCACCACCTTCGCGCACCTCTGCAAATTGGCGTTCCAGATCAGCAAAGCGACGTGCTTGCTGATAGAGAGTATCGGCCAACCGGTCGGCGCCATCCCGGGCGCGCAACAAACTGGACTCCGGACCACCCGAGGTGCTCGATAGCGTATTGCGCACATCGGCGATTTCCGCGCGCACCGCAGCGATATCATTAACGACGGTGTTTACGCTCCCGCGCAGCGTATTCAACTGGGGCTGCAAATTCTCGCGGTAGGCAGTGCGTGCATTATCGACAGCCTGGCGGGCTGCCGCAATCGCTTCCTGGGTTTGTTGCCGGGATTGCCGTGCATTACCGGTGCCCGATTCGACGCGATCGGCGGTCGTCGTCAAAGAAGCATGCAGGGCATTCGACTGGGCGATAGACGCATCCAATTGCGCGCGAACTTGCTGGTAGCCAGCAGAAACCGGGCCTGGTAGCGGCAAGTTGCCGATTTCCCGTTCGAGTGCATCGCGTACGCCTTGGAACGCTGCTGTTTGCTGCGCTACCCGTTCTGCCGCCGTGCGGTAAGTTTGCGCCGTTTGCGCCGTGGCAGCCTGCGCATTATTCAATAACTCGTCGAATTGATCCGATAATGCCACATAAGCTTGCGAGGTCGCGCCCAAGGAATTTTCTAGCGCGCCGGTGGAATCATTTAGGGTTGCCGAAAGCGCATCAATGGGGGAAGAGCCATCGGCCCCAGCTCCGGCGCCAGAGCTAGTACCAGTATCAGTACCCGAGGCAGTGTGGCTCCCGGCAGCACGCAAAATATTATCAGCGGCCTGCGCCAGCGGGATTGCGGAATCGACAAGGTTTGCCAAACTACGCACCGTGGCGGCAGAAGAATTCAACCGTGTACCGATGTTTTCAACACGGTTGGCGACATTATCCAAAGCCGCCTGGGTTTCTTCCTCCTCTAGATAATTATCCAACGATTCGACAACACCCAGCCCAACGGTGGTGACCACGCGGGTGAAAGATTCGTCGATACGCTCAATCACACCGCTGGCACTGCGCTCGGTGATGGTCGTTGACAAGGCGTTTTTCTTCTCGTTGGTATACAGATCCAACTTTGCCGGCTCGGTGCCTTCGATATAGAAGGTCAGCAATTCCCGGCTGAAGTTTTCTGGCAACACGATGCCGGCGTAGTATTCGCCGGACTTGGTGCCCTCTAAAGCATCGTCGGCATTGGTCAGAACCCAATCGACCTGCTCATTTCGGGAAAGCTGGGACAGCACTTCGTCGCCAAGATTCAACCGCAACGAAGCCAGATCGGACTCGTGGCCCTCATCCTTGCTAGCCACGGCGATTTTCAAGCGGTCGGTATTGCTGAAGGGATCCCAGCTAGCCAAAATATTGAAACCAGTAAACAGCAACGGGATGATGACCAAACCGAAAACAATCACACCCGTCATGACATTGCCGCGGATTGCACGCAGATCATTGCGGAGAATACTCAGGATGTTGTTCATGACTTCTCACCTTGCTTGGCCAGTTGTTCTTGCAGCTCGTCATCGCTGAGATCCGCCAAGCTGTTATCGCGTGCGACGGACTGTTTAATGTATTCCAACGCGCAAATAATGACTACCGCGATCATCACCACTAGGCACGCCAAACCGAAAAAGACAGCTTTCTCATCCGGGTTGAAGCGGGAAACGATGCCCAAGATCAGCACCAGCAACGCACCCACACCAATGGTGATACCCATCCATTGCGAATAATTGCGGCGCGCGGAACGCCACTTGGAATCCAAACTCTCTTGGTAGCCTTCACGGTCCCGCAAAGCAGCGACGACGTCGGTGATGCGGTACGGGCTGCCGGTCAAATGCACCTTCTCGTTGATTACCAGGCCACCTTTTTCCAGCTGGTCGTTGACCAAAATATTGACATGTGAAAGGCCGCGGCGTGCCAACATGCCCACCAGGAAGGCCACCGCTGCCATCCCGATGATTGTGGCCAGGTTGCTCCAGTAATGGTTGCCATAGAACCCGCCGACGGTTTCTCGCATCGCACCAATGCCGTAAGTAAACGGTAGGAAAGGGTGTATCGCGCGGAAGAAATCGGGGGTCATCTCAATGGGATAGAGCCCAGAAGCGCCGGGGATTTGCACAAAAGCGTAGACCACCGCGATGATGCGTCCGATGTGGCCGAAGGCAGAGACCAAGCCGTAAATAATCGCTAAGTAACACAGGCTCAAGATGGTGGCGGTGAGGACATAACCGATTGCGGAAACGTGCTCGACGCCAATGACCAGGTTGCCGATGGACACGATCAGCGCTTGCATAATGCCAAATACACCCATGAGCAGGTAGCGCGCCTGATACGCGCGCTGCACGGTGAGGCCTTCCCGGCCGCGGGAATCGACCTCTGTGCGGAAAATGATCATCAACATGAATGCGCCGATCCACAGTGTCAGGTTGATAAACAGCGAGGACATGCCAGAACCGTAGTGCGAAACCGGGAAGACCGCGTGCGATTCCATCTCTGCCGGGGAGGCCAAAAATGACGAAATCTCGTCGGCATTCAGTGCATTGACCGAGCGCAAAGCAGGATTATCTTGGGCAAGATTGGCTAGCGCCAGAATGTCCGTGCGTGCAGTGTTGAGCCCATTTTCGATGCCGTCGAGATCTTCCCGGAAATTACCGATGACGTCTTTCGCACGCCCCAGCTGCGTGTCGACGCCGTCGAGCAAACCATCGGTCTCGCCGAGCAAACTCTTCTGTGCACCCAGGGTGGCGGACAGATTCGCGGCGGTAGCAGATACCCGCGAGATGGCCGAATTCAGCTGTGGCACGGTGTTGTTGATGGAATCACGCAGCCCCACGGAATCTGCACGCACTGCGTCCGTGGCGCGGTCGAGTGCAGCGGCAGTGTCGTTCAAAGAATTCAACGTATTTTGTGCGCTATCGTGCAATACGGAAAGCTCACCGAGCACGGCGCGGTTTTGCGAATTGCGGGCGTGCAGATCATCCACGGTTTGCTGGATCTGTCCGGAAATTTGCGGCGGTAGGGCCGGCAGTCGCGCTAACTCGCCTAAACGGTCGATGGCTTGTTCTGCTTGGGCGACGATGCCGCTGGCACCATCGGTGGCCGCCCCCACGCGGTTGAGTGCGCCGGTCAACTGGCCAGATACGGAGTTCACGCTGGCGTGCGCGGAAGCAGCGCCTTCGGCAAGCGCGGTGGTGCCCTGCACATAAGCAGCGGTGGCCTCATCGGCAAACGTGGTCAGCTGGCGCTGCACCTCATTGGTGATGGACTCCACCTGGCCCAGGGCAATTTGGGCGTCGTCGATGGTGCGCTCCACCGTAACCAGTGCTTCGCGGGCCTCGGCGATGGCTGGGCGGGAATTATCCAGGCTGGATTGCACCGCAGCGAGCCTGTCGCGAGATTGCGCTACCGTTTCTGCAGTGCGGATAAAAGAATCTGAAGCCCGACTGGCAGTGTCGCCGATGCGGAAATCCAGGTCGTGGCCCGACTTCCGCAATTCCGCGGCCACTGATTGTGCGACCTGCTCGTTAAACGCAGCGCTGATCGTTGAATCAATGGTGGAAGCGCCCTGATCCGTGATTTTCGGGGCAATCGCGTTGAGTTTCTCGTTCACCGCATATTCCAGCGTCGGCTGGGAATATGTGCCCTGGAACAAGCTGACGAAGTCCTGCGAGAAGGTTTTTGGCACCGTGATAGAAGCGAAAACATCACCCGTGTGCACCGCGTGGTTGGCCTCGTCGCGGTTAATAAACTGCCAGCCCAGGCGGTCGTTGTCTTTGAGCTGCTTTACTAACTCCGCGCCGACGTCAAGATCGCCCGTGAGATCCGAACTAGCGCCCTCGTCCTCGTTAACCACAGCAACTTTGATATTGCCGGTGTTTTCATACGGATCCCAAAACGCCGCGATATTAACCCAGGAATATAAAGCTGGGGTGATCATCAATCCGACCAGAATCACCCACACTTTCCGGGTGCGCCACAACCGGGCTAAGTCCTCGCGAAAGACCTTCCAACTAATACTCACCCGTAGAACGCTAGCACCGCTTTTAGGCACTTGCACAGCTCAGAGCCTAATTTTTGGCCTTTTTCGGATAAGTGATAGCACTTTGGCGAATCTGTTTTAGAACCGATGGTTTTTCTCGAGATGCTTAACGACGCCGCGCCTCGGATGGTTGCTTGACGACGCCATGTGGCGGATGCTTACTTGACGACGCAAACCGTGGTTTATCGACGCCGCCTGCCACGGAATTTTGCGAGTTGATTCGCGCTATCCCCGCCGTAGCGATCCTGTAAACCACGCGAACGCGTGGCTGCCGCGGGCCGCGCAGAAGCTGCTGGGGCATTGGCGCCTGCCGGGGAATTCGCCTGCGCGGCAGTCTCGTCGGCATCTGGTTGCTCGTTGGCGTCTGCTTGTTCGCCGACGTCGACTTGCTCGTTGGCGTCTGCGATCTGAGACTGCCCGTCTGTCGCGTGTTCCGCGCGCTCCCGGCGTCGCTCGCGCAGTTCGGCATACACAAAATATGCCAGGCCAGCAGGGGCCATAATGCCGAAAGCGATCCACTGGAAGCCATACGATAAGTGCGAACCACGATCCAGCTTCGGCACCGGAATTGGTTCCAGTGCTTCTGGTTGCTCAGCCGCGGTTACGTTCACGATGGCGTCGGTAAGCTCCAGGCCGGTCAGCTCTTCGACCTGTTCCGGGCTGACCGAGCGCACCTGGGTATAGCCAGCGTCGTCAATCGGCGGGGCCTCGTGGGGTGCTTCCCCGAAACGCAGCATGGCCTCGGTAGTGATGTGCGTTCCAGAAGGCGGGGTGATTTCTGGAACAGAACCGTCACGATTAGCCACCGCAAAGCCGCGGTTAACCAATACCGTCTGGCCCGAATCCAACTGGAAAGGCACCAACGATTGAAACACCTGCGAGCCTTCCAACGGGCGCAAGCGCAGCAACATTTCGTGTTCTGGCAGGTAGTGGCCGCGCAGGATGACACGGTGCCATTCCTCGTCGATGGTAATTCCGCCGGAGGCGTCGACAAGCTCTGCAAACGGCACCGGATCCTGCTCATAGGCTTGCTGAATGCGCTCGTTGCGGTCGACGATCTCATCATCCTTATTCAGCTGCCAGGGTGCGAGCACCGTGAAAGCCAGGATGGAAAAAGCGATGAGCGACAGCGCCAGGATAATCCAACTGGGCTTGGCAAAGACTTTCCACCAGGAGGTTGGTGCGCCGTTGTTGGCGGTGCGGTTGGTTTGTGGCACGTCGGTATTGCGCGGCTGATTCGGTTGATCTGGAGCTTCTGGTAGTCCAGATTGTTCAGGCTGCTGGGGTCGGGCACTCACACCGACCATGATAGACCTGCACGCCGGTTACTAGCGCAGCTGGTAGCAGCACAGCCCGGTTGCTAGCGCAGCTGGTCTTGGATGTACTCGAGCAGCCCAGGCAAGCTGGCTTCGATCTCTTTGCGCACGCGCGTGAAGCCGTCGCTGCCCCCGTAATAAGGGTCAGCGACGGAGGGTTCTTCTTCTGCCGTTGGATCGAAACTGCGCATCAAGGCCACGCGGTTTTCATCGACACCGCGGGCGATGAGCTGGGAGCGGTGGCCGGTATCCATGGCAATGAACAAGTCCGTATCACCAGCCTGTGGGCCAAACTGTTGCGCTATGTGTTCGGTACCGTCCAGGCCGATCTCGTGTAACTCTGCCACGGTGCGCTCATCCGCACCTTCGCCGACGTGCCAGCTGTCTACACCACAGGAAGCGACTTTGACGAGCTCGCCCAAACCCGCCTCCTGAATGGCCTCGCGTGCCATGACTTCTGCCATTGGCGAGCGACAGATATTTCCGGTGCATACAAAATTAATGGAATAGGTAGCAGTCATGCTGCTGTATTTTATCGTCTCGGATTTTATCGTCTCAGGTGCCTGCTGCGTGCCATAATTGTAGGAGCGTATGACGGAGTTAAAGGAGCAGCACATGAGCACCGAGACCACGGTAGGCGAAATTTGCCAGATTATGGACCGCGCCTATCCACCGCATTTGGCGGAAAGCTGGGATAGCGTCGGGCTTATTTGTGGGCGTCGTGAAGCCCCGGTGCGCCAGGTGGCTTTTGCTCTGGACTGCACCGACGAGGTGGCAGATGCGGCGGTAGCGGCCGGTGTGGACATGTTGATCGTGCATCACCCGTTGCTGCTGCGCGGGGTGGATAGCGTGGCTGCGGATACCCCGAAGGGGCGGATTTTGCACTCGCTGATTGAGGCGGGCATCGCGTTGTTTGCTGCGCACACCAACGCTGATTCTGCACGCCCGGGCGTGAACGATAAGCTGGCTGAACTCGTCGGCATCACCCCAGGGCGCCCGTTGGCACCGAAGCCAGGGCCGGGGCGGCACTTGTGGGGCGTACACGTGCCAGCGGCACACGCCGAGCCGCTGAAGCAGGCCTTGTTTGCCGCGGGAGCGGGGCGGATTGGTAATTATTCCGAGTGCGTCTACGAGATCGCAGGCACCGGGCAGTTCAAACCAGAACCAGGTGCGGATCCCACAGACGGTGAGGTCGGGCATACTTACCGTGACGATGAGCTGCGCATTCAGTTCGTCGCCAAGCCAGGCGATAAGCAGGTGCTTCTCAACGCCTTGTACGCCCACCATCCGTATGAAGAACCCGCCTTTGATATCACCGAGCTTGCCGACGCCACCCCGCTGGAAAGTGCCTATGGCTTGGGACGGATAGGTAAGTTGCCAGAACCAATGAGCTTGCGGGAGTTTAGCCAGCAAGTCGCTGATGGTTTACCTGCCACATCTTGGGGAGTGCGTGCGGCAGGAGACCCGAACAAACAAGTACAGACGGTGGCGGTGGCCTCAGGAGCTGGCGATGGTTTTATCGCGACGGCTGCGAAACTGGGCGCTGATGTGTTTGTTACCTCAGATTTGCGGCATCACCCTGTCGATGAGCACCTGCGCACCAGCGATATGGCAATTATTGATACCGCGCATTGGGCCTCGGAATTTCCGTGGACTGCGCAAGCTGAAGAAATTGTGCGCCGGGAAGCTGGTGTTAAGACCACAATTCTGCAGGTGCGTACTGATCCTTGGACGGTGTCTGTGCACAAGGGCTAAGAGCATAAATACTAATAAACGCGACTAAAGAAAATACGGAAATTAACGGAGATCCACGGAGATTCACGATGATGAAGCTAGCCCCGAAACAGCAACAACAGTTACTGGAACTGGCCAACCTGGAACGCGCGCAAGCCAGCGCTGGTGCTCAGGCTGGGTCTGGTGACACAGCTAAGCGCAAGTCTGTCACGCCAGAACGCGCCGAAGCCGATAAAGCAGCCAGCAAGCTCAAACGCGCGCGGGATGCCGCTGCGGCCGCACAAATGGCAGTGGACGATATGGAAGCTGAGATCTTGCGCATCCAACAAGACGAACGCAAGCTGAAGCGTCGCAATATCGACAACAAAAAGCAGCTGGCCACCGAACAAGACCCGGAAATCCGGAAAGACCTAGAACACGACAAATACACCACAAAATCCCGCATCGCGGATTTGATGAGTGAACTGCAAGAAGCCCACAACGAGATCCACGCGTTACGGCAAAACCGTGACGTGCACGGAGCAAAGGTAGACCAAGCCAAAAACGAGCTGGAAGCTGCTGAGCGCGCCGCCGATGCTGCGGATGCTGTCAAGACTGAAGAACCGGACCCGTTAGAAAACATCACGAAATTACGCGCGGAACTGCAAGAACAAGCCCCTGAAGCGTTGGCGGCCTATGACGAAGTCCGGGGCGAAAATGGTGTGGGCGTGGCCCGCTTTACCGGGCGTGGTTGCGGCGGCTGCTACATCCAGCTGCCACCAGCAGACCAGTCCGCGGTACGTGGAGCCAAGCCAGATGTCGTTCCGGAATGCCCAGATTGTGGCACCTTCCTGGTACGCGGCCAGGCAGAATAAGTTGCAGGCAAAATAAGGAGTAGGCAGCGATGAAGCTGATCATTTATGCAGACGGTGGCTCGCGCGGCAATCCCGGTATCGCCGGTTCTGGCACCGTGGTCTATGCCGCTGATGGCACAACCGTGCTGCGTGAGATCGTCTATGTCGTCGGCAAGAAAGCCAGCAACAACGTTGCCGAATATCACGGCTTGTTGCGCGGGCTGGAAGCAGCTGTGGAGCTGGGGGCGGATGACGTCGATTTTTATATGGACTCCCGGCTGGTCGTCGAGCAGATGAATGGCCGGTGGAAGATCAAGCACCCGGATATGAAACAGCTCGGGTTGCAAGCGCAAAAACTCATGCAACAGTTAGGCGCGGTGCATCTTAGTTGGGTGCGGCGTAGCGACAATAAGGTTGCCGATGCCTTGTCTAACGAGGCCATGGATGCTGCAGCTAAAGGACACGCGCCGGGCGTGGTGGAGCGGGGTGATGCTGCTGGTGCTGCTCCCAAACCTGCTGCGGACTCTCAAAGTGGAGATCCGACAGAAGTTCCGGGTGAAAGCCCTGTTTCCTCTGACGATGACACAACAAGTACGGGCTCACACGGCTCGTGGACTGGCGCGACCTGCCAGCCGACCACGTTGATTCTGGTTCGGCATGGCCAAACAACCTACTCCGCTGAGCACCGGTATTGCGGGCACAGTGATATTGCACTGACCGAGGTCGGCGAGCAGCAAGCCGAAGACTCTGCTGCTGCGGTTGCTGAGCGTGGAGTGATTGACCTGGTGGTTTCATCTCCACTGCAGCGGTGTCAGGTGACAGCGAAAAAGATCGCGGAAAAAACCGGTGCCGAGTTAGAAACGCACGATGCGTTGATCGAAGCAAACTTTGGCGAATGGGAAGGGCTGACCTTCCAACAGGCCCAGGATGACGATGCGGAGCTGCACGATGCCTGGGTGACA
Source organism: Corynebacterium sp. EPI-003-04-2554_SCH2473622 (assembly GCF_001665955.1). Classification (NCBI taxonomy): domain Bacteria; kingdom Bacillati; phylum Actinomycetota; class Actinomycetes; order Mycobacteriales; family Corynebacteriaceae; genus Corynebacterium; species Corynebacterium sp. EPI-003-04-2554_SCH2473622. The sequence goes on from NZ_LZMN01000077.1 coordinate 35,254, forward strand.
GATGCGTCGTTAGCACCACCAGCAGGGGAGTCACTCGCGCAGGTGCATCGCCGCGTACGAGAATTCCGGAAACAACTCGTCGCCAAGCACCCTGGTAAAACCATTGCGGTGGTCAGCCACGTGAATCCGATTAAATCGTTGACCCGCCAGGCGTTGAATGCTGGGCCTGCGACGTTTAGTCACCTGTTTTTGGATCTTGCCAGCATTGGCGTCGTCAAGTTTTATGATGAGAACTCGCCCGTGGCATCTGCGGTACTCAGCGTGAACGAAACTGCGCATTTGCGGCGCTAATTTTTTGTGCAGGTGGTCCCTGGAAGGCTGTCAAGCAGCGGCGGTAATTTTTCGGCTGCTGCATCGAGCATGTGCTGAGCGGTCTCGTAGGAACCGTCGGCGGCTTCTGCCGTGAGTGCGAGACCGATGACGCCATTGTCAGCAGCATTCTTCCCAGCCAACAAACCTAGCTGCCGGACTTCATAGGCCCCTGAGGGGGTGGTTGGTCCCCAGCCTCCCTTGAACTCGATAGCTAAGCGTCCTAGGCCATAGGCCTGCGCGGGAACGACAGCGCCCATCATGGAGCGGACAGTTTCCGATCCTGCGATACACGGTAGGTACGCGGCAAATTGCGCTTGCTGCACAGGTGTCCATGCGGTTTGTCCGAAGGCGGAAAATTCTGGTCGGGGAGGCACCACAGGGACGTCCACATGCACGCCAGATTGTGCAATGACCGCAGAGACTGCCTGGGCTGCTTGCTCAGGGGTGCCGAGTGACTGCCACAAACGCGTTGCCGCTGCGTTATCGGAGACTGTGATGGCAGCGGCGGCGTCAGGCTCTAAGCTTGGATCGCGATTAAGCGCAGCGATGGCTAACGGCACTTTGCTGCTGGACCAGGCAGGACGTGCAGTGTTGTCGCCAGCGGAAACAGGTCCGTCGGCAGTATAAGCCGCGATGTCGAGGCTCCCACCAAATTGAGCGGTGATCTCAGCAACAGCGATAGTCAATACATCGTGGATCCCGTGATCTGTTTCCGGCGCGCTTGATTGGATCGTGCTTTCGGTGGTGTGGCTGGGCGCAGGGGCGGAATCCTGGGGGCTGCAGCCAGCGAGAATCATCGGGATGGCGACGATGCCGGCGAGGTAGGGGACTGAGTGTGAGCCGAAAAGATTCTGTGAGCCGGAAAGATTCATAGTCGTTAGATTTCGTTGCGATCGAATTATTTTCAGCTTAGTGCTTGGAGCAAACGAAATCCTGCTTGGTTGACGGCGACGCATGGGGGAAGAATTGAAAACAATATCCGATAAGTGATTCACTTCACATTTAAAGATTTTGTTTCTATACTGAAAAATGGCAAGCATAATGTTCGCTAACCAAAGGAGGAGAGCAATGTCTGCACCAACTAGAGCAACACAGCCCACCCATACACCGAAAGAGTTCACAGCAGCAGTCGTAGAGAAATTCGGCCCTAACGTCACAGTTCGCGAATCCGCCCTACCAGAACCCGGCGAGCACCAAGCACTCGTGAAACTCGAAGCCTCCGGCATCTGCCACACCGACCTGCACGCCGCAGAAGGCGATTGGCCAGTGAAACCAACACCACCGTTTATTCCAGGACACGAAGGCGTAGGGCGCGTCGTCAAGCTGGGGCCGGGCGAACAATTCGTCAAAGAAGGCGACCTCGTTGGCAACGCTTGGCTCTGGTCCGCATGCGGCGAATGTGAATCCTGTTTAACCGGATGGGAAACCCTCTGTGTGAATGCAGAATATGGCGGCTATACCGTCGATGGCAGCTTCGGCGAATACATGCTCGTCGACACGCGATACTGCGCGCGCATCCCGGATGGTAGTGACCCGGTAGAAGTCGCGCCGATTCTCTGCGCGGGTGTGACCGTATACAAAGGTCTGAAAATGACTGAAACCAAGCCTGGCCAGTTCGTCGTGATCTCCGGAGTCGGCGGTCTGGGGCACCTAGCCGTGCAATACGCCGACGCGATGGGCATGCGTGTAATTGCCGTGGATATTTCTGATTCTAAACTGGAACTCGCGACACGTCACGGGGCAGAATTCACCGTCAACGCCCGCGAAGTGGACCCTGTGCAGGCGGTGCAGGATTACACCGCAGGTGGCAGTCATGGGGTACTGGTTACCGCTGTGCACCCTGATGCATTCGGGCAAGCGATCGAGATGGCCAAACGTGGCGGAACCATCGTCTTCAATGGTCTACCGCCAGGGGAATTTCCAGCATCCATTTTCGATATTGTGTTAAAAGGATTGACGATCCGCGGCTCACTCGTCGGCACTCGCCAGGACCTTGCCGAAGCGATCGACTTCTATGCTCGTGGCAAGGTGAAACCAGATGTCAGTGAATGCAGCATCCATGATGTCAATGATGTGTTCAAGCAGCTGCACGACGGCAGCATCGACGGGCGAAAAGTCATCCGCTACGACTAAAACGTTGAAACAACGTGTGCCAAGCGTCGGGCAAGGCCAAGTTGCAGCCAAACACTGCACATTTGCACAGGTGCGCGACTATCGACGAAGATGGAGCGAGTGAATGAGCTGGCCGGGCGATCGCGGCTGACAAACTACGCTGACAACCGTGTGGCGTAAGTGAAAGTCGAGGAAAGTCCGGACTCCACAGAGCACGATGGTTGCTAACAGCAACCCAGGGCAACCTGCGGGCAAGTGCAACAGAAAGTAGACCGCCACCGGGAACGCTGCGAGCACTCGCGACGCTTCCGGCGGTGAGGGTGAAAGGGTGCGGTAAGAGCGCACCAGCATGCCAGGTGACTGGCGTGGCTAGGTAAACCCCATTGGGAGCAAGGCATCACGGCGCGCCACGGTGCGTGCCTGCTCGAATGCTTGAGGGCTGCTCGCCCGATATTCGAAGGTAGCTGCTTGAGGTCACCAGCAATGGTCGGCCCAGATGGATGATCGCCCACGCACCACCACGGTGCGGGACAGAATCCGGCTTATAGGCTGGCTCATTCACTCACTATTTTGGCGACTTCGCCCGGCAACAAGCGCGTGACCACCAAGCCATCAGCGCTGAGATCATGCGCGAAGTTGTCGGCTTTTTTCTTGTCGACGTAGGCGATCACGGCCTTGGAGGTTCCCGCAGCAGCCGCCCGCGCGGCGATTGCGCCACGAACCTGACACAACTGCGCCAGTTCCATGGCAGCATCGAGCGTGTAATCATCTTGTAAAGCCTGCTGTGAGCTGTGCAGCAATGGCCAAATATCCCGGGAACGCTGCGAACGAAGCGCGTGTGCAAACTGTTGAGCACGCTCAGTTTCCGCTTCGTGGAAATCCAACCAGGTGCGCGACTCATGTAGCTCCGGGACACCGTCGGTGCCATGTACCTTGTGCACCGCGGACAACCATTGCGTAACGCGCGCAGGGGCGTCGGGAAGCAGCCGCAGCGACTGTGCACCAAATGCATGCTGGGCGGACTCCACAAACCGGTGGCGGGAACGGATTTCGTCGGACTGGTCGGACGACTCGGTATCCTGTGGGACTGTCACCGCAAAGGCTGCTAATTCTCGCGTCACCGGGTGCACTGCTTTGGTGAGTGAACCATCGGCATAATCCAGCACAGAGATTTGTGCAGCAGCTCCACGCAGGGCTGTGGAATACCGTGCACGTAAGGTGGCGGTGCTGGAAAACACCTCGCCGGCCTGCCCGCAGATTTCCGCCAACCGTGCTCGCAGCGGGGCTTCGTCAATATCAGCTGTTTTTGCTTGCAATGCCAGCGCTAAAGCGGAATCAATAGCAGCGTATTCACCTAAGCCCGAATCTGGGGTGATTTCAGACAACACCGTGATATTCATGCCGTTGGTTTCGCGAGAAAGTAGTTGGCGCTGCACCATCATCCAGACGATCCCGCCTAAGCGCTCGGCCAATCCGCCGCGCGGCAGTGGTGGGGTAGTTGGCTTACCGGATTCATCAATGCCCGGTTGTTGTTGGGAATACAGTTCGGCGACCTCATCCATGGTTGTGGACGCCTGCGTGGTGGAGCCGTCGGTAAGCCAGCAGCGGCGAAAGTTCACCACGAATTGCTGGTCCTCGCGGGCAGATACCGCAACTGCGGCGCGCTGCGCGGCCAGACTCATGAGTACGACGCCGCCTGCGTGATCGACGTGCTCTCCGATCAGTGACCAGGTGGCGGGGGCGTCGGCTTGCCAGGTTGGGGCACAACCATGGAGTTCTGTGTGCCATGCGGCTGCAGAAACGGTCAGTGAAACGTCAGGTGAACCGTTCGTCTGGGGCGCATGTGGCATGGGGGAAGAAAACTCCTTGGAAATCGGGAATAGCGAACCGAAAATCGAAAATACCGATCGAGAATATCGATATGGACACATCCGTTTTCGGCAATCTCGGGCGATTTTACCTGTTTAGCTGTGTCGGTGGGTAGTCAGATTTATACTGAATAGGCATGGTTCTGGCTTTTGTCTACGCAGCAAAGCTAATGGCCGGGAACTCGAATGAAGGAGCAGCACTAAAACATGGCACACGCAGATGAACAATGGTTTTTCAACCCCTCTACTGGGGAGGTGACCGAAGGTAAAGTCGCTGGGTGGAATGATCGCATGGGCCCGTATGACAGTAAAGAATTGGCCGAAAATGCGTTCGAGATTGCGCGGAAGCGAAACGACGCTGCTGATGAGGCAGAAGAAGACGATGACGACTGGGGCCAGCCTGCAGCTTGGGAGAAATAATTCTCAGAAGAGACTTTCGCCCCGCCCAATGTGACCGCGGTTGCCTAGACTGGGACTCATGAACAGCCAACACGATTACGTCTTGCGCACGGTTGAAGAACGCGATGTTCGTTTTATCCGCCTGTGGTTTACCGATATCACCGGCGCACTGAAATCCGTGGATATGTCACCGGCCGAGCTGGAAAATGCGTTTGAGGAGGGCGTCGGCTTCGATGGTTCCTCCGTGGAAGGGTTTTCGCGTGTGGCTGAATCCGACACTATTGCGATGCCCGACCCTTCGACGTTCAAGATCATGTCTTCGGAAAGCGAAAATGAATCGTTGCTGACAGCGCGCATGTTCTGCGATATCGTCCAGCCCGATGGCAGCCCGTCGCTGGTGGATCCGCGCTATATTTTGCGTCGCCAAGTGCAGGAGGCCGCGGATGACGGTTTTACCTGCATGGTAGGCCCGGAGATTGAGTTTTATCTGCTGCAACAGACCGACGATCCAGCTGATCTGCAGCCGACCGACAACGGTGGTTATTTCGACCAGTCGACGATGAACCTGGCACCAGAATTCCGGCGTACTGCTATTCAGATGCTGGAAAACCTTGGCATCGTTACTGAATTTTCGCACCACGAAACCAGCCCGGGGCAGCAAGAAATTGACCTACGCCACACCGACGCGCTGACCATGTCGGATAACATCATGACCTTCCGTTATCTGATCAAGAAGGTAGCCCAACAGCAGGGCGCACGAGCGACGTTTATGCCCAAACCGCACAAAGACTGGACCGGCTCGGGCATGCATACCCACATGTCCTTGTTTGAAGGAGACAGCAACGCTTTCCACGATCCCGATGACGAATTCTGCTTGTCGACGACGGCCAAGCAGTTCATCGCTGGTATTTTGCATCATGCGCCAGAGCTCACCGCGGTGACCAACCAATGGGTGAATTCCTATAAGCGGCTAATGTTCGGCAAAGAAGCCCCTGGCGCAGCAACCTGGGGTGTGTCTAACCGTTCTGCAATGGTGCGCGTGCCCACGTACCGGTTGAACAAGCCGGAGTCACGTCGGGTTGAGATCCGCAGCCTGGATTCTTCCGCAAACCCTTATTTGGCCTATTCAGTGTTGCTGGCTGCTGGGTTGCGCGGCATCAGGGAAGGCTATGAACTGGGAGACCCAGCCGAAGATAACGTGCAAGAGCTCACGCGCCGCGAACGCCGGGCGATGGGCTATATTGATTTGCCGAATTCTTTGGACCATGCTCTGCGCAAACTCGAAAAGTCTGATTTCATGGCAGAAGTGTTAGGCGAGAACGTCTTCGAATTCTTCTTGCGGTCCAAGTGGCAAGAATTCCGCGCGTATCAGGAACACATCACTCCTTTCGAGCTCCACAACAACCTCAACATTTAACCCCGAAGATCTGAGCGATACTGTGACTTCGAACCGCCCATCTATTCCCTCGATTGCCACACTGGGTCTTTCCAGCCCGAAAGCTAGCGAAGATATTGCATGGCTGGGGTGGAACGATCCCGACCACACCACGCTTTTATGGTGTTTGGCTGCAGCGTCCGACCAAGACCTTGCGCTGAATACACTCATGCGCATGGCAGGCAACCTTGCCGACGATGGCGCCGAACTGACCGCACGCCTGTGTGAAGATGAAGCATTGCGCGTGCGGTTTTTCGCCTTGCTAGGTGGATCCACTTTGTTAGGCGATCACCTTGCCGCACACCCGGAGACTTGGCAAGAGTTGACGAAACCATTGCCGGAAGAACACGAAATGTTCCAGCAGATGTTGGGATCGGTGGGCGCGCACGTCGCAGATTTTGCTGAGCTCGAATCAGTGGAAGACGACCCGGCCAGTAAAGATCTCACGACGCCAGGAACTTACCGGGCGTCGGTGACTGGCAGTGAGGCGGTTTCTGCGCTACGCGATGCTTATCGAACGCTGATGCTTCGGATCGCCGCGCATGATCTCGCTGGCAGTTATTTCGCCCGTAAAGGGCAATCTGAGCCGCAACCAAAACTGTTATTTAGCACGGTTACCGGTGCGCTGTCGCGTTTGGCGGATGCGGCTTTGACTGCTGCACTTGCGGTTGCAGTCGCGGAAGTCTACGGGCCGTACCCCACGGACCCCACGGAAAATGCAGATGACAAAACATCCGGAAGCCACTCGGCGACGGAGACGACGCAGACGGCGGCCCGGACAGCTGCCGGGACAGGGCCAGGGGCAAGGAAAACCACCGCAAAAAAGGCTACACCCGTCGACGCCCGCTTGGCCGTGATCGCGATGGGGAAGTGCGGTGCGCAGGAGCTGAATTACATCTCAGATGTCGACGTCATCTTCGTCGCCGAGCCTGCGAGCAATAAAGCCACCCGGCTGGCGGCAGAATTTAACCGCATTGGCTCAGCCGCGTTTTTCGAAGTCGACCCCAACTTGCGCCCGGAGGGCAAATCAGGCGCGCTCGTACGCACTTTAGATTCACATATTTCTTATTATCGCCGCTGGGCAGAAACCTGGGAATTTCAAGCATTGCTGAAAGCCCGTGCACAAACAGGGTACCTACCACTGGGGCGTCGCTACGAGGACGCCATCCGGCCGATGGTCTGGACTGCCTCGGAGCGTGATTCCTTCGTCGAAGACGTGCAAGCAATGCGTCGTCGGGTCCTAGCCAACGTGCCGAAAGACATGCGCAACCGTGAGCTGAAACTTGGCACCGGCGGCATGCGCGACGTGGAGTTTGCGGTGCAACTTCTGCAGCTGGTGCACGGACGCTCTGACGAGCGTTTGCGGGTTTTATCCACAGTGGAAGCTTTAGATGCTCTGAAAAACGCCGGCTATATTGGGCGCGAAGATTCCTGGCAACTCATCGAGGCCTACGAATTTTTGCGGCTGCTGGAACACCGCCTGCAATTACAGCGCTTTCGTCGCACGCACACGATGCCTGCCGATGACGACACAGAGGCTTTGCGTTGGCTGGCACGCGCGGCCGGCTTCGATGCCCACGGCGCGAAATCATCCTATGACTTAATGGTGAACCACCTGCGCAAAGTCCGCCTGCGCATTTCCGAACTGCATTCGCGCCTGTTTTACCGGCCGCTGCTGGATGCCGTCGCCTCCATGTCCGCCGAAGAACTGCGGCTGTCCCCGGCAGCGGCGAAGCTGCAACTCTCCGCCCTCGGTTACCGACACCCAGGGCGCGCATTTGACCACCTCACCAAGCTGGCATCAGGTAGCTCCCGAAAAGCCCGCATCCAGTCGATTTTACTGCCTGGGCTGATGGAGTGGCTCGGAGAAACCGCCGATCCTGATGCCGGGTTGTTGAACTATCGCAAACTATCGGATGCGGCATTCGATAGGGCTTGGTTTTTGCGCATGTTGCGCGATGAAGGAATCGTCGGCAAGCGCTTGATGTCGATCCTCGGAAATTCGCCATACACGGCAGAACTCATTATCAATTCGCCGGATACCGTGAAGCTGCTTTCCGACGGTGCGAACGGACCGAAGTTCTTAGACACTAACCCACAGCAGGTGTCGAAATCGCTAGTAAACTCGTCGAAACGCCACGCGGACCCAGACAAGGCGGTCGCGGTGGCGCGATCCTTAAGGCGTGTTGAGCTAGCGCGTATTGCTGCAGCAGATCAGCTTGGATTCATGCCGGTAGAACGCGTGTGCCGGGAACTTTCCTTGATTTGGGACGCGGTACTAGAAGCAGCAATCCGCGCGGAAGTCCGCGCCAGCCTACGTGAGATGGACCGAGAAGAACCACCTGCGCGCATTGCAGTGATCGGCATGGGCCGGTTGGGAGGCCAAGAACTTGGTTTTGGCTCAGACGCAGATGTCCTCATGGTGGCCGAGCCAGCCGAAGGCGAGGATGAGACTGAGGCGATGGCCTGGGCGAAAAAAATCGTCGACAAGCTGCGTGCTCGGCTGGCGAAACCCTCCGGGGATCCACCGTTGGAGGTAGACCTTGGGCTGCGCCCAGAAGGTCGCAGCGGGGCGGTGGTGCGCAGCATTTCTTCGTACCGACGCTATTATTCGCAGTGGGGTGAAGCCTGGGAAATCCAAGCCCTGCTACGAGCAAATGTGGTGGCTGGAGACCCCGAAGTCGGGGCGGAATTTATCGAGATGATTAACGATTTCCGCTACCCGGCAAGCGGAATTTCTGATGCCACAATTCGCGAGATTCGCCGAATCAAAGCTCGCGTGGATAATGAACGCCTGCCGCGCGGAGCCGACCGTAATACTCACACCAAGCTCGGCCGAGGTGGATTAACGGACGTGGAATGGACTGTGCAATTACTGATCATGATGCACGGCGCAGAACACCACGAACTACGCACCCCCTCAACGTTAGACGCACTCGATGCTTTGCGCGATTGCGTAATCTTAAGCGCTAAGGAAGTCACACAACTACGGGAAGCGTGGTTGATGGCTACGAATGCCCGCAACGCGCTGGTGTTGGTGCGTGGCAAACGCGTCGACCAATTGCCACAACCCGGCAACCACCTGGCCCAAGTTGCTGGTGTTGCCGGATGGGCGCCGGAAGAAAACCAAGAATTCCTCGAGGCTTATCTGAAGGCAACCAGACACGCGCGCCGGGTCGTTGACCAAGTTTTCTGGGGTGAACCAGACTCTTATGAATACGAATAGGCCCTGCGTATATCAAAAAACTGCATCCCAGCAAACCTGTAACTAGGTGCTGCCACCAGTGCAGCTGGAGATAGCTGTTTCCGGTGGCTAAATAATGTGATATACCTAGCAAACTGACAGGAATATCTACTGTTGCAGTCACATAACCTGGTTAGACTAAACGATGTCGAATCGTTATTGGTGAAAATGCATCAAGGAAGATTACCCAAATGCCACAACAACAAGCACCTACACAGAAGCCCAAAACAAGCACACGTTGGGTCTGGGGTGTAATCGGTCTAGTGACCGTCGTCGCTGGCGTCTTTGCATGGCAATTCGCTTTACACAACGACGAGCAACGCAGCGGGCGTACCGTCGGTGCGATGCTAACTGATCAGCCACACCCGTTCGACGATGATGCAACTGCTGGCAGCAGTTTCGCGGCCACCCCGAACGGGGAAATATCGGCAGAAATCTATACCAACCGGCTTTCTGAGCTTGCCTCTGCATTGGGGCTGCCCATGGAACTTGCCACGTCTTCTGACCGGCCGGACATCACCATCACCGTGCACAACGAAAACCGTGCTGCCATGCGAATCGTTCTCGAAAATATTCTGAACCAAGCGGTAGAGCGCAGCGAAATTTCCTATGTGGACCGAGACCGAGTGCTTTATACCTTTGACCTGGGTTTGATCGATGCGCCCACTAGTGCGATCGCAGAGCACGCAATCGGTGGGGCAGAATCCGATGCGCAGGCCCCGGATACTTCCGCCATGCAGAAGCAACCAACAACCCAATAACGCCGACGGCCCACACCACACCAGCGGCTAAGGCCGCAACCTGAAAATCACCCCAGGTGTATTCACCACCAGCAGAAGAAATATCCAAAACAACGCCGATCCCCTGCGATGCCGCCATTCCGGCCAGGAAACCACCCATATTAGCTAAACCAGTAGCAGTAGCCACAACTTCGCGGGATACTCCCTCGCGCACGTTATCGAAACCATAATTAGCTGAAGACGCGCACAAAGCCACAATCACGTTAACCACCACGATGGCGGCTAGCCCCCGCGGCGTAGTGCTGGCGAAAAACACCACCCAGGTGAGCACGATCGTGACAGAAAAACCCACAACCGCCCAGTGTCTGGCAGCGCCGATACGGGCAGAGAAGATGCCATGCAACGGCCCAGAAAACACGGTGACGACGGTGTTAATTGCCAAGACCGCACCGGCCTGTTGTGCGCTGAGCCCCATTCCGAGTGTCATCAATGGGAAACCCCACATCATCAAAAACACCAGCTGAAACATTAGGCAGGAATAGTGCATGAAAAAACCCTGCCAGGCAACTGGTGTGCGAAGCAGCATACGCATGCGGGCGCGCAACGAATCGCGCCCGCTAGCAGCCGTACCGTATTCCGACGCATCCGCTGCGTGCCGATCTACATCGGGAAGATCTTTAATGGCCAAGCCCGCTAAGCCAGCAAGCAAAATGCTGGTCGCACCCAAGGTCACAAAAGCGCCCGTCCAACCAGCGCTACCGAGCAAAGCCAAAAATGGCACAGCGGAAATAAACTGGCCTGTCTGCCCAATCGCGCCGGTCAACTGCGTGAACAACGGCGTCTTGCGCAAAGGGAACCAATAGGGAAGCAACCGCATGACAGCCAAAAACGCCGAGGCATCACCGGCGCCGATCAATACGCGAGCAACAATCGCCAGCGGATAGGACGTCGTCAAAGCCAACAGAAACTGCCCCAACCCCATGACTACCGCACCAAACATAACCATCGCACGCGGGCCAAACCTATCGATACCCAGCCCAGTGGGAATTTGCGCTAAGGCGTACACACCTAATTGCACTGCCGCGAAAACCGCGATGCGTGAGGCATCCACATCGAAACGCGCAATGGCTTCTACACCGGCTACGCCAAAGGAGGTGCGACCTGTGATCGCGACTATGTAACACGCCACGCCAGCTACCCAGACCACCAATGCCCGGCGAGTGACTACCTCGCGGGGGTGCGGTGCCGAGCCACCAGTCCGGGATATCTCGGCGCGGGAGGTGCCGCTTAAGGCAGAACCAGGTGGGACAGCTTCTGTGGCGGAGGCTTGAGGGCGGCTAGCTTCCGGGTGAGAATACCCCGAGCGTGAAGCTCCTGAATGAGAAGCCGGTGAAGCGTGATTTTCCATACAAGTCATTGTAGGTAGACGCTAAGATGAAACTCGTGGATTATATTTCAACTCGTGACACCCAGGCACAACCCGCTCAATTTACCGATATTTTGCTCGGTGGCCTCGCAGCCGACGGCGGGCTTTACTTACCTACGCAGTACCCCCAGCTGGATGCAGAAACCTTAGCGAATCTGCGGGAAGTTTCCCGCAGTAGTGGATACGCAGGGCTTGCAGCAGAAATTTTGCAGTTATTCGTCGACGACATTCCTGCCGACGAACTCGAAGCCATGGCGCGCCGGGCCTACAACACAGAAAAGTTTGCGCACGAAGAAATTGTGCCGGTGACCAAACTAGATGAGCAGTTTTATATCGGCCATTTGTCTGAAGGCCCAACCGCGGCGTTTAAAGACATGGCTATGCAGCTGCTTGGAGAGCTGTTTGAGTATGAGCTAGCGAGGCGGGAAACCACGCTGAATATTCTGGGGGCGACCTCGGGCGATACTGGATCCTCGGCGGAATACGCTATGCGTGGACGTCAAGGCATCCGTGTATTCATGTTGACCCCGAAAGGCCGGATGAGCCCGTTCCAGCAGGCCCAGATGTTCGGGCTGGATGATGAGAATATTTTCAATATTGCGCTGGATGGAGTTTTTGACGACTGCCAGGACGTGGTCAAGGCCGTTAGCGCGGATGAGGCTTTCAAACGCGAATACCGCATCGGCGCGGTTAATTCCATCAACTGGGCGCGGTTGTTAGCACAGATCGTTTATTACGTCTCTTGCTGGATTAAAGTCACTGAAGCAACCGGTGATTACGCACAGAAAGTGTCGTTTAGCGTGCCGACGGGCAACTTTGGTGATATTTGCGCAGGGCACATCGCCCGGCAGATGGGGCTGCCGATCGACCGGCTGATCGTCGCCACGAATGAAAACGACGTGCTTGATGAGTTCTTCCGTACAGGTCAGTATCGGCCTCGCTCTGCCGCGGATACGCACGAGACTTCCTCGCCGTCGATGGATATTTCCCGGGCCTCAAACTTCGAGCGCTTCATCGCGGACCTGTTGGATCGTGATGCCGCCCAGGTGGCAGAGTTGTTTGGCCAGCGCATTAAGGACGGAGGTTTTGCACTGTCCGACGATCTGCTCGCTCGCGCACGTGAAGAATTTGGTTTTGTGTCCGGACGGTCGCTGCACTCGGATCGCTTGGCGACGATCGCACAGGTACAGCAGAACCACAACATTGTCGTCGATCCGCACACTGCCGACGGCATCAAGGTCGCGTGGGACGCCGTGGCTGAACACAAGATCACCAGCCCCGTGGTGTGTTTAGAAACTGCGCTTCCGGTGAAATTCGCCGAAACTATTGAAGAAGCTCTCGGTACTACGCCGCCGATGCCACAGCGTTTCGCTGGCATTATGGATGGTGGCCGGAAGGTTGTTGATTTAGCGAACGATGCCGAGAAGGCTAAGGACTACATCCGTACTTCGATTGAGCAAACAGAAGTCCGTTAATTAGTATTCGCCGGGTTATACTCTGTAGCTATGACCGGGCATGAACAGCACAGTTACGCAGCGCGCCCTGCCGCACGGCGGGGCAGTGTTGTGGCAGCTTTAGCCATTCCAGTGCTGTTCGCCACGGCTTGCAGCACTGCCTATTTTGGTGCGGGCGAACTAAACCAAGCAGGCGGCAACGGCGGTGCTACGGGGGGATCCGGAGTCCAGGAAGCCCCAGGTAATTATGACCAAGCGGCGGCCCAGCCCCGGCTGGCGCCCCCGCCGCGAGTCGACGCACTCAATGGTGCGGACAACCAACGCCTACCCCGAGAACCAGAATCGCAAACTCGGATTATTCATCCAGTGAATGCGCCGCTGGCGCCAGGAGCGCCCATTGATATTTCTACCCATGTGCCCGCACCGGGCGAGCAATTTAATTACAACATTTGTACCGTTGCGTATTCGTTTACTGATGCTAATGGCACCGGTTATGCCGTTACTGCCTCACACTGTGGGCGCGAAGGCGACCTGGTGTGGGCAGGCCAAGGCAACAATAAATTCCGCTGGCCTGCAGAGCCGATCGGTACTTTTGTCTATTCCGATTTGTATACCCTGAATTCTTCAGATTTAGACGTTGCGATTATCGAACTCAACGCTAATGCATACGATGCCAGTTTGGCCGGCGGGGCCGATGCTGCGGTGCACCCAATGCCGACTGCAATCGCGGAACGGCTTGATTTTCTTCCAGAACAGGTGTGCAAGAATGGCAGGATCACGGGCACCACGTGCGGGCACACCACGGCGTCTCAGGCACTAGGCAAGCTGAACACGCATGATGGCGCGGTGTTGAATGCGCGTTCGGCGCGGGCGGCTTTGTGTGCGACCACTGGTGATTCTGGTGGGCCGGTATATACCGAAATAAATGGCGAAAAAGTCATCGTCGGGCTGGTTTCCGGCACCACTACGCAGCAGGCCACACACCAGTGTCACCTGGAAGAATCCGGGCACAATGCCGGGGATAGTGCCGGGGAAGACATTAGCGTCTCGTATACACCGGCCACCGAATTTCAGCGCATCATTAACGCTGTGGTGCCCGAGGCTGCGGCGAATACAGAAACCTGGTAAGCCAGCTAGAATACGGATATGGCAACCCCGGAATTTATTACCCAACTGCGTGAACATATCGGCAATGCACCCTTGTGGGTTCCAGCCACTACCACGGTGGTGATACGCGAAGTGCCTGCCGATGCTCCCATTTGGGAGGTTCCGACGGTGCTGTTGGTTAAGCGTGCCGATACTGGCGATTGGACGCCGATTGGTGGTATATGCGAACCCGGTGAACAACCGCACGCTACTGCTGTGCGGGAGGTAAAAGAAGAAACTGGGTTGGACATTGAACCAGTTGCCTTGCTCGGCTCCGGCGCGGTGGGGCCAGTAACCTACCCCAATGGCGACGTGTGTCAGTTCATGGACACCGCGATATCTGCTAGGTTGCTCGGAGACTACGATCAGCAGCCGGTGGTTGCTGACGATGAATCCGTTGCTGTGCAATGGTGTTCCGTAGCCCAGTTGCCACAGTCTGTATCGGCCCGCCACAGGCTGGTTATCGCTGATGCAGTAGCGCATATGAAAAACCCGGCTCGTTTTCGCCCACGCTTAGGATTCACAAAGCGGAATGGCTAATACCCGGCTTGGTGGCACCTGGGTCGGGCTTATGGTTAGTGCATTAGCGCTGACTGCATGCAGCATCACCTCTTCCGAAAGCCAACCGCCTGCCCACGAGCAGACAAATCCAGTGGAACACTTAGGTGCCAATGGAATTGGAACGTATGTGGCCCTCGGAGATTCTTTTGCTTCCATGGCCTCGCGTGCTGGTGCACAACGCCCAGATGATCCGGTTGCTGATTTTTGCCGGCGCTCGCCGGATAATTACCCAGCAATAGTCGCGGAGTTGCTGGGAACGGGTACTGCTATTGACCGCAGCTGCCAGGGAGCGATTATTGATAATCTTTCAGAAACCCGCGAAGCCGGCGGAGTAGAAGTACCCGCACAATTAAATGCTTTGCGTGAAACCGAACAGCCGGTAGAGCTCGTTACAATGACGATCGGGGGCAATGATATTGGCTTCGGGGAACTCGTGTGGTGTGCCCAGACAGCGATGCACACCGGTGAGCCGTCCAATTGCAGTACTTTTTTGGACCGCAAGGTAGCGCACGAAATCGGCGTGGTTTCTGATCGCTTGGACCAGGTTTTTCAGGCCATCGAAAACGAGGCCCCACAGGCGCGGGTGATAATGACAGGCTATTTGCCTTTGCTCGCAGCTTGGGATGACTGTGCAGAAATCGCCGCGATTTCGGGAACCGACCGCACGTGGTTGCAAAGCGTAACTCACCAGCTCAACCACGCACTTGCAGAAGCCGCCCACCGCAATGGTGCGGAATTTGTGTTGCCTGATGACGTCGACAAGCACACCGTGTGTGCACAACCACAACAACGCTGGGTGGATCTGACTGGTATTGAAACCGGGTCGTTCCCATTTCACCCCACTGCGGCGGGCCAAGCGGCCATGGGCCGGGAAATTCACCAGCGGGTTGCAACGCTGCGGTAGCGGGACTGCCCGATAGCACTGCAGCGGGTGCAAGCATCGTTAGCGGCAGTGACAGGCAAGGAAAGCGACAGCGACAGTCGAGGAATGTTCTGTCTGGTTTCGCTGCCCTAAACCTGGCTTGTAGATTAGAGACCATGGCGGAAAGAAAGCGAAGCTGGCTCGATGGGCCGGCCATTCCCGGTGAAAATGAAGATCCCAATGCGCCAAGTCGGTGGCCAGGCGAAAAACTTGGCATGCCGCAGCATGGTCGCGGATCTATGGCACCGGTGGGTAAACGTGCGCTAGCGGTGCTTATTGACTGGTTTGTTGCCTTGGCGCTGGCTTTTGGTTTGCGCTATGGCCTGGGACTTGGCGACGTGAGCCAAGGAGCAACCACCACGTGGAATTATGTGCTCTGGATTGTTATGGGAATTGTGTGCGGCTGGTTGTTTGCCCGCACCCCAGGCATGATGTTGCTCGGCATGGGGGTTGCGCGGGTTGATGCAGAAGAACGTGTCGGCCTATGGCGGGCAGTGGTGCGCACCTTGCTTACCGCATGTTTTTTCCCGGCTGTGATGGTGGATTCCGACGGCCGTGGCATGCACGACCGTGCGACAGGAACCACCGTTATTCGCACGAACTAGCTGGAGTTATTTTCCCTTTTTCGCGTTCATACGACGCATGCGGCGGTTCATGCCCGAAGGGTTCTGTGCCTGGCTGGGCAGCGGGCCTTTGGGCATACCGGCACCGGGGCCAGCTGCAGCATCCATGGCTTCGATGCGGGCGTTGATGTCGTAGACCTCAGTTTTGCTGTAGTTACGTGGCAACTTCAGCAGTTTACGCTGCAGTTTGCTGAGTGGAACCTGGTCTTCACCGGTGCCGGTGTAAATCACATGTACCGGAACTCCACCAGCGATGCGATCAATACGGCGACGTTCCTTGTCGACGATCTTCTCCAAGCGCTTCGGGTTGCCCTCACCGACAAAAACCACGCCCGGGTTGCCGACAACGCGGTGCAGCAAATCCTGCTGACGCGTCATGCCTACACCTTGCTTGCTAAACCAGACGATGCCAAAGGTGTTTCGAAGGTTATCCAAGGTCCAGCCGGCAGCACCCGGTTGATCCTCTACGCGCTTGTACATCGAGGACTGCAGACGACGGGTGAAGATCCACATGGCCACGACAGCACCTAATACGATGCCGAAAGGCAAGGTAAACCACTGGCCGCCCCACAACATGCCGATGAAGAAAAACGCCACGGCGATGCCAACTACCGCCAGCAACATCAGCGGGATCAGCGCTTTATCTTCCTTACGCTGCATATTAAACGCTTGCCACATTTGCGAGCGTGTTTGTTTGCGTTGTGCCTTTTTAGCCTGTTTTGCCTCGCGCTTTTGGGCTTTCAGCTTCGCCTTGTCGTCTTTTGCCATGTCTCTCACTTTAGGGGGTAGTCAATCAATTTAGAAAACGCTGCCAGCACTCATACTAATCAGCACTCGCACTAGTAAATGTCCACGAGAAAACGCGCCCCGGGCAAGACCCGAAGCGCGTTGCAGAATAGCAGCACACCCCTGCGCTGCTATCCGGGGGTGTGCTCCTCCGTAGAAGAGCTAGTATCCACGGCCCCTTAGCGGGTGGTTACCGGGGTCTCCTGGGAAGCGCCATATTTGCTTAACAGGGAAGAAGCTTCCTGCGCGGTTGGGCCTTGCGAAGTCTCCTGCAAGTGAGACAATCGCTCTGGCAGTTCACGGCCGCGAGCCTGCATCGCCTGCACATACAATTTGCCAGCGCGGTAGGAGGAACGCACCAGCGGACCAGCCATGACAGCGCCGTAGCCCATTTCGCGGGCGGCCTTGGAATGTTCCACAAATTCTTCTGGTCGAACCCAGCGGTCAATTGGGTGGAACAGAGGCCCTGGGCGTAGGTACTGCGTGATGGTGATGATGTCGGTTCCCGCATCACGCAGATCCTGCAAGGTATCGAGAACTTCCTGCTCGGTCTCGCCCATGCCCAAGATCAGGTTGGACTTGGTAATTAAGCCATAATCGTGTGCCTGACGAATAACATCGAGCGAGCGATCATAACGAAACGCCGGACGAATGCGCTTGAAGATGCGTGGCACTGTTTCCAGGTTATGCGCGAAAACTTCTGGTTCGGCTTCGAAAACCTCTTGCAGCAGATCCGGTTTGCCAGAGAAATCAGGAGTTAGGTTTTCAATACCGGTATTCGGGTTTAACTCCCGGATCTTCCGCACAATCTCTGCGTACAACCAGGCGCCTTCATCCTTCAGATCATCACGAGTAACACCAGTGACAGTGGTGTAGTTCAGATCCATTTCGCGGATATTTTCCGCTACGCGGCGTGGTTCGTCGGTATCTAACAAACCAGGCTTACCGGTTTTAATATCGCAGAAGTCGCACCTGCGAGTACACAAATCGCCGCCGATCAAGAAGGTAGCCTCACGCGACTCCCAGCACTCGTGAATATTCGGGCAGCCAGCCTCTTGGCACACGGTATGCAAGCCTGCGCCGGCGACCTTGGCCTTCATGTCTTTATATTCCGGGCCGTTGCGGACCTGGTTACGGATCCAGCGTGGCTTCTTCTCGATAGGATTTTCTGCGTTCCGCTTCTCAATGCGCAGCAGTTTGCGCCCTTCGGGGGTGACACTCATAATGCCCCAGCCTACGCCTTGTTGTAGCTTCTGACGAACAGGGTTCGCTGTGCCTTATTGTGGGGATGGGCCGACTCGCGAACTATCCAAACTGTGATCGCTAACGGCTAAGTCACCGGCCAGTGCACGCACCAATGACTTGTGTAGTAGTGGGATCATTTCTTCAGTAGTAACCTCCCGTCCATGTTCCAAGGACAAGGTGGTGACATCCGCGTCGTCAATGCCACAAGCGACGATGTGCTCATAAAATTCCAGCGAGTTATTGCAGTTCAGCGACAGCCCATGCATGGTGACGCCACGAGTGACGCGGATGCCCAGTGCCGCGATCTTGCGGTCCCTGCTGGAAGCACTCTTGTCGACGGCGGACACGCTGTGCGGAACCCAAACGCCGGAGCGGCCTGCAATTCGGCCCACTTTTTGGGTGCCGAACGTAGTCAGCGCGTCGATGATGGCTTCTTCTAAGCGACGCACGTAATCGACTACATCGACTGGTTCTGCGAGCTTGATGATGGGGTAGACGACTAATTGCCCGCGACCGTGCCACGTTATGCGGCCACCGCGGTCGACCTTGATCGTCGGCAAGCCATTAGTGGGCATATCGGAAGGTTGGGTTCTTTTGCCAGCGGTGTAGACATCCGGGTGCTCGAGAAATAACAGTTGATCCGGAATCTCTCCGTCGGCACGTTGCTTGGCTAATTTCGCTTGCAGCTCCCAAGCTTCTTGGTAATCCACGGTTCCTAGCTTTTGAATCTCTAGGGCTTCTTCGGCACGAATGGAACGGTCAGCGGGGAAAAACGGAGCACGCGGGGCAGTCATAGTGCTCATTTTAACGCGGCCCGTCAGAGCAAGCCGCGCGTGCACCTAGCTGCGGGCTATATTCGTGGTTTCTGGGGCTTTCTGTGCCCGCCGCCGGGATTTTTTGAAAAACCGACCGTCGAAGCGTAACACCATGAAGATGGTGAACAATGCCATTGCGATACCAAATGCGAAGCACATGATGTAACCAATTGCTGGCCCCAAAATAGAGATGACAAACGGGAAGACGAAGCCGATATAGGTCAACGAATAGAACGACGCGCTGGCGGCACCCAGTTCTTCGTCTGGGGCTTGACGCTGTGCTTCCTGTAGTCCCGACGACATGAGGATGCCGTAGGCGAAACCCAGCGGGATAGTCGCTAGCAACCCGAAGATGACACCAACGATGGAATCTTGCCAGAGGGCAACGCAGATTGAACACAGCATGCCAACGATGATCAGTGACAGACCATAGACCGCTGGCGGGTAGGTGCGCGAGGTGCCAACGAACCGCTGAATCAGATTGCCGAAGACCATAGCCAAACAAGCGATCGAGCCGGTGTAGACGACCGGGTAGTCCATCTGTGCTTCCAGCAAACGAGTGTTGACCGCGAAGGCTGTTGAAGCCGCACCGAATACCCACGGACCGGACAAGCCTAGGGTAAGCCAAAAACGCTTGGTGGCTACCTGGCTGGCAAACAGTTTGCCCTTGCCGGAACTACCAGTAGTAACCGTCGGGGTGTTCCATACCAGCGGAGTAATGAGAGTTACTAGTACTAGGTGCAGCAGGTAGGGGAACAAATCAGGCTTTGGTAAAAACTCAGCAACTAGACCCGCCACCAGAGGTCCGCCAGCAAAACCGGAAGTAAGAGCGATGGTCGCGCGGCGCGCACCCTGGATTGAAGGTCCAGCTGATAGCTGCTTCAGCCAGGCTGCGCCGGAGGCCATAACCAGGCCGGTAGCCAGACCGGTGATGAAGCGGCCAGCGCCGATGAAAAATGCCGGGCCGAAAGCACCGAGTGCCAAAACTGCGGAACCGAAAAAGGAGAGCACCAGTGCGGGGCGAATCAGCGCACGGCGACCGTAGGTATCTGATAGCGGGCCACCAATGATCAGAGCGGGGATAAGGCCCACGATGTAGATGGCGAGGAAAGCTGTCACCTGGCCGTCGCTAAGCCCGGCTTCCAGGCGGTAGGAAACCATCAGTGGAGCAAAGGCGTTGGCGCCGAATGCGACGACGAACATACCTAAGCCAACTCTTAACCAATCGCTGATACGCATGTGTTCCTCTTTTGGCTACTGGAGATCGTGTGTCGATGACCGCCGACAAGACCGGCGGTGTTTGTGATCTTTCATTACCTTGTGCGGTCATGTGACTGTGCTTAACATGATGACCGTTATGTTACGTGATTCAGCTCATAACACGAAAACCGGGCCTTCCTACTCTGCGTCCTGTAACGAGAACAGGAGCTAACAGAGGGAAGGCCCGGTATGCGCGCCAGCTAGCTGCTTAGCAGGGCTAGGCGATTGGTCCTCCGGAGTTTATCCAGAGAATGGGGACCTATTTATAGTTCCAAATCAGCCTCGAAGTCGGCAGTTTCGAGACGATCCTTGATGGTGGTGATGAAACGACCTGCGTCGGCACCGTCGACGACCTGGTGGTCGTAGGTGAAAGGCAAGTAGCACATCTGGCGGATCGCGATAGCGTCCTGGCCGTCTTCGGTAACGACGACTGGGCGCTTTTCGATGACTGCCGTTCCCAGGATGCCGGCCTGTGGCGGAACCAGAATTGGGGTATCCAGCAACGCACCTTCGGAACCAATATTGGTGACCGTGAAGGTAGCGCCAGTGAGGTCATTTGGCTTCAACTTGTTGTTGCGTGCACGGTCAGCCAAGTCGATGATCTCAGCGGCGATCTCGGGCAAGGACTTGTCCTGTGCCTTCTTGATCACTGGAGTCAACAAGCCCTTAGGAGTATCCACCGCGATGGCGACGTTGACGTCGGCGTGGTAGGTCATCTCCTTCTTTTCAGCGTTGTAGGAGGCGTTGACGTTTGGATGGGATACCAGGGCTTCGACGGTGGCCTTGACGAAGAATGGCAGGAAGGTCAACTTCGAACCGTGCTTGTCTGCGAAAGCCTGCTTGTTGGCCTTGCGCAGGTTGGACACAGCAGTCATGTCGATTTCCTGCACGTGGGTCAGCTGAGCGGAAATCTGCAGCGCTTCCACCATCTTTTCTGCGGTGATCTGGCGGATGCGGTTAACCTTTTGCGTGGTGCCGCGCAGCTCAGCCTTTTCTGGATCCACCGACTTGGTGGACCAGTTCGAGCCCGCCTTCTTCGCATCCTTTTCGGAAGACTGCGCAGAGTCCTGGGCAGAAGAATCAGCCGAGCTACCTTCGACAGCAGCCATAACATCCTGCTTACGGATGCGACCACCGACGCCAGTACCTTCCAGTGAGCTCAGGTCAACGCCGTGCTTATCTGCCAGTTTGCGTACCAGCGGGGTGACGTAAGGAACCTTTCCGGAATTCTTCTTCGCTGAATCCTTCGCGGCTCCCTCGTTAGCCTTCTTGGTTTCTTGGTCGGAGTCTTGCTTCTTGTCCGCAGAATCCTTCTTCGCAGACTCGGCTTCTTTATCCTCGGACTTCTTGTCTGCGGATTTCTCGTCTGCATCCTTCGAATCGTCTGATTCGTTGGAGTCGTCTGCTGCGGCGTTTTCGTCGCCAACGCGGACGATGACTTCTCCGACCTCGACGGTGTCGTCTTCTTCGGCGAGGATTTCGATGATGGTACCGGCAACTGGGGAAGGAACTTCGGTATCGACCTTGTCGGTGGATACCTCAAGCAGTGGTTCGTCGACTTCGACGGTATCGCCGACGGACTTCAGCCACTGGGTGATGGTGCCTTCGGTTACTGATTCGCCGAGTTCTGGCATTTCTACGTCGGTAGCTTGGGATGAGCCACCGGAAGACTTCTTGTCGTTCTTGGACTCTTTGTTGTCTTCCTTTTCCTCAGAAGCGGAATCCTCGGAGCCTGCGTTGTCGTCAGCGTCGTCAGAATCATCGGCGTTAGCAGCATCAGCAGAGTCCTGCGAGTCTGCGCTCTCGCCCTCGTCGCCGATGATGGCAATGACGTCGCCAACTTCTACGGTGTCGTCTTCTTCGGCTTTGATCTCCAGAAGCGTACCCGAGACCGGGGAAGGGACTTCAGTGTCCACTTTGTCAGTGGAAACTTCGAGCAAAGGCTCGTCGGCTTCGACGGTATCGCCGACGGACTTCAGCCACTGGGTAATGGTGCCTTCGGTAACCGATTCGCCCAGCTCGGGCATCTCTACGGAGTGCGACATGTGTGAGAGACTCCTCTAAAGTCGTTAGTAAATAGAAGCTACGGCATTCCAGCCTACCGCCATCGCCGCTGCTACGTGTAATGAGTCAATGCGCAATATTGCGCACTACCCCTAGAATTGTGAACTGTGTTCAACCTATTCCGTCGTAACTCCACGAAATCACAGCTCAGGCCACCCCGCGCGCCTGGCGATACGATACGCGAGCAAGACCAGGCAGATCTAGTTGCGTGGATCGATGGCCGCGGTTTCATAGAAGGCTTCGTGGAGCCGGAAACCGTGGTTAATGAAATGTCGATCGTGCTTGTCGACGACTCCGGCGACTATATCCGCCGCCGTATTGGCGGGCCGAAAGGAATAGACGCCGTGGCCCGGGTACTAGATGTGCCAATCTATGACGTTGAAGAAACCGGGTATCCACAGCGTATGCGCGAGCGCATGAAACGCGAACGAATCCTACGCAAGCGCCAAGAACAAGTGGAGCGCCGCAAACAGTGGGAGCGGCGCCACGGAGATGCTTAGCTGGCGATTTCGTCCAACCAAGCAACTAGTGTGCGTACCGGAACACCGGTTGCTCGCTGCGCAGTGTATCCGGAAGCGCTTGCTGCCCAGGCAGGGCCGGCGATATCGAGATGTGCCCACTCAATGCCCTCGCCGACGAATTGCGACAGGTAGGTACCCGCAAACTGCATGCCACCCCAACGGTCCTCGGAGATATTGCGGATATCCGCCGCAGGGGTTTTAATCGCTTCTTCGTGCTCTTCCAGCAAAGCCATGGCCCAAGCTTTTTCGCCTACACGGCGTCCCAGCTCAGCGATGCGATCACGTAGCTCATCGCTACCCATAACACCGTAGGTTTTCTTGCCCAACGCGAGCATCTGGTGGCCGGTCAACGTTGCCGTCTCTACCAAATAATCTGGCTTGTCTTCGCTCGCGCGCGCGATGGCATCGGCAAGCACGATACGGCCTTCAGCATCGGTATTCAGAATTTCTGAAGTAATGCCGCCATAGTGAGTGATGACGTCGCCTGGGCGAATAGCGTTACCGGAAGGCATGTTTTCTGCCAGCGGCACAGTGGTGGTCAACTCCACGTTGAGGCCGAGCTTTGCAGCAGCGACAGTGGCAGCCACGACGGCTGCTGAGCCACCCATGTCCATGATCATCTCGCCCATGCCTGCGCCCGGCTTCAAAGAGATACCGCCAGTGTCAAAGGTAATGCCCTTGCCTACGAGAGCAACCTTCTTCTTAGCCTTGCGTGGACTATGGTGCAGGCGGACCAGACGCGGTGGGCGGACCGAACCCTGGCCGACCGCCAAAATACCACCGAAGCCGTCCTTCTCCAGTTGCTTTTCGTCGAGAATCTCCACCTTCAGGCCTGCATCTTCGGCAAAGCCACGGATAAACTCAGCATAGGATTCTGGGAATTTATGGCTGGAAGGAACGTTGACAAAGTCCCGTGCTAGGCACACCGATTCTGCACCAACTTGTGCGAGACGGAAGACGTCAGAATCCTTCTTTGGATCGCCGAGCACAGTAAATTCGGCGGGATCTTTATCAGCGTGATTCTTTTTCTCGTCCGGCTGGGTGGCACCCTCGTCTTTGCTTCCACGGATGCCCGGGTAGGCATATCCGCCTAAGATCAAGCCTTCTACGATAGCGGCGAGGCGATCACGGTCACCGGAAAGAGCAACGGCGACCGAATTTAGATCCTTGACCGCGCGGGAAACAGTACCAGCCGCGCGACGCAGAACCTCGTCGTCAAGCTTGTCCTGCGCACCCAAACCCACCGCGATGACTACGTCGACGCCCAGCTTCTTTGGAGCCGGCAAGCGGGTGATTTCGTTTGCTTTGCCCGTGGCTTTGACTGTCTGCAAGCCCTCGACCACTTCGCGTAGCTGGCCACCGGAAAGCCAATCTGTGTCGAGGATTTCTATGCCGTTCTCGTTAGCTGAATCCTGCGTGCGGAACACGCTGACGACGAGAGCATCGGCGTTTTTAGGCAACTTTTTCTGCAACTCTACTGAGCTAATCTTGCCGCGGGCTGGAAGTTCGAATTTTGAGGCAGCCATAATATCCTTTCTTGTCACATGACAATGGTCGCGCAATTTAGTTGAAATTCGCTCTAGGCCTTCCCAGCCTAGCGAGATTTACCGCAGAACGCCGTGCAAGGGTGTGCCCTAAGTCTCTATTAAAAGGTGGAAAGGGTACATTAGCTACCATGAGCGACTTCAAATTTTCCGTGACCCGCAATGACACTCCGACGCCCGCAGCTGAACGCGAGGAAATCCTGGCGAACCCAGCTTTCGGTAAAAAATTCACGGATCATATGGTGGTTGCCGACTGGAATGCAGAACAAGGCTGGCACAATCTATCGGTGCAGCCATACGCGCCATTGACCTTAGACCCTGCGACGACCGTTTTTCATTACGGGCAAGCAATTTTTGAAGGCATCAAGGCATATAGGCAGAGTGATGATTCAATCGTTACTTTCCGTCCTGAGAAGAATGCGCAACGTATAGCGAGCTCCGCGCAGCGCATGGCAATGCCGGAAATCCCAGAACAATTATTTATCCAAGCATTGAAAGAATTAGTTGCTGTCGACAAGGATTGGGTCCCAGCAGCCGGGGGAGAGGGATCCTTGTATCTTCGTCCATTCTTGATTGCAACGGAAATAGGGCTCGGCGTCGCGCCATCGCAGTCTTATCGATTCTTGGTTATTGCCTCGCCAGTCGGTGCGTATTTTCAGGGTGGCGTGAAACCGGTATCTGTGTGGATTTCCGAAGACTATGTGCGCGCCGCTCCGGGCGGAACCGGGGCCGCCAAATTCGCCGGTAACTACGCTGCTTCGCTAGTTGCTCAGCAAGAATCCATCGCACATGGCTGCGACCAAGTGGTCTTTTTAGATGCTGCAAAACGCCAAAAAGTCGAAGAGATGGGCGGCATGAACGTCATGTTTGTCATCCAGGGCAAGCTGGTCACTCCCGAACTGACCGGCACTATTTTGCCTGGTGTGACGCGAAATTCACTGTTGCAACTAGCGCGTGAGATGGGCGTTGAAGTGGTGGAAGAAAGCATCACTCTGGAGCAATGGCGGGAAGCCGCCGAATCCGGTGCCATGAGTGAAGCCTTTGCGTGCGGGACGGCAGCGGTAATCACGCCAATCGGCACCGTGAAAACTACCAGCGGCACGTTCAGCATCGGTGGCGGTCACCCCGGCGAAATCACGATGCAACTGCGTGAGAAACTAACCGGAATCCAACGGGGAGAAGTTGCCGACACGCACGGCTGGCTACAAAAGCTCGCCTGATGATCACGCGCCGTGGTTATGCGCGTTGATCGCATCAGTGATCGCATAAACCTCATCGGCTACTAGCTCAATCGCTGCGTTGAGTGCAGATAATGCTAGTACGCCACCGGTTCCTTGCCCGGTTGTGAGATCGAAGGCAAGTAGGGGCGTTAATCCCAATTGTTGGACGGCTTGGATATGCGCAGGCTCCGGGGACAGCTGTGCCGAGCGCAGCCATGGTTGGGTTCCTGGAACAATTTTTTCTGCTATCAGGCCACACACAGTGGCAAGGCAGCCGTCGACAAGCACTGGAGTGCGTCGGGAAGTTGCTTGCAGAATAAAACCAACCAATGACTGTACCGTCGGCATTTGGCATTCGCGAACAAGATCCAACAAATTAGCGGGATATCGTCGGAAGCGGAACATGTGATCCCGGATAGCCGTGACGTCGGCTTGCCATTGTTTCGTCGTAAGCGAAGCTTCCAAGCTAGCTAGTGCTACCGGTTCTGTCTTCGTTATTGCGCCAAACAAGGCAGCAGCCTCGACGGAGAATCCCTCAGTGAGCTCGCCTGGGATCAGTAGATCTGCGCCAGCATCGATTTCAGAATCAGCGATAGAGCGGCCGAATTCTAGCGCGGCTCCGTCGGTAGGGATCTCCTCTAGGCGAACGCCAGCACCATGGGTACGGGCCAGTGTCGTCACGGGGGCAGAACCAGCGGCAATATCGTCGGCTGCAGTCTGGGACTCGGGCGTGCGCAGAGATGACGCACCGTTGCTACCAGTTGCAGAGCTCCGGGGGACAGAGACGCCGGGGTCAGAACTGCCGGGGTCAGAACTGCCGGGGGCAGAATGGAAAATGACGACTCGGGGCTGCCGCAACGGCTCCGCGGGAACTTTCCCTTGGCACGCGGCCATGAAAGCTGCTGTATCAGTAAGCCGACCAAAACTCCGGCCCCGCTGTGTCGACGACATAGCTGCAACCACCGCGGCGGCAGCCTCAGTATCAATCTCCGCGGGAGCCCCAAGATCAGCAAACTCAGCACTGTCGGCTTGGGCGTTGGAATCCGCGTTAGCGGCAGCGTCAGCACTCTGCCTGGGTGTGGAATCAGGCTCGGGCTGAGGGATGGATTCGGGCTCGTGCGGCATTGGCATTGTGAAAACCTAAACTGTAACTATCTAGGGCCTAGAAGAATGAAGAATAGGGGCGGTTAGACCTTGGCACCGCGTTCGACCTGGGGCTTTGGTGAACGCCATTTGCGTGGCTGAGTGGCACGAGAATAAGCGTAAAAGCCCAATCGGAATCCAGCTTCGGTGGAGTCTGGGAATTTCTTGCGCACCGCGTTATTGCAACGTTTGCCCAGGATAACCCCTTCGATTGCGAGAATAACAATAATCACCATGCCGATGAGTGAAATGATATTCGCTGCGTGAGGGTTAATTCCGCCGAGCAAGGTAGCACCAAGAATCGTAAGGGCAATAAGCATCACCCAGTTGGTCAAGAAAGCGCGGGAATCCACCCAGTCCCGTGCGTAGCGTCGCTCCGGTCCAATATCGCGAGCCAAGAGGTAGCGCTCATCGCCAGCATCCATGCGTTCTTGCTGTTCCTTACGGCGACGCATGTTTTCTTGGCGTTCTTCGCGTTTGTATTCTTTCCATTCTTGCTTGGACATGGATTTCTTGAGCTCTTTACGACGCTCCCGGGCCTGGGCGGGGGATGCACCGTTAGGATCGCGTCGTACACCGCGACGAATCTCTTGCTCTTTGCGCGAAGGAGTAGGTTTATTTTTCTTAGGGGTGTAGCCCTTCGGTAAATCTGTTTGTTCTGCGGAAGCGGAATTGGCCTGTGCAGGGCTAGATTGCGCAGAGTTTGATGGTGCAGATGAGCTCTTATTGTCCGCACTGGTAGTGGAGTTGTCGGAATTATCTGCTTTGGTGTTTTGAGGTTTTTGCCACGGTAGTTTCACAGTTTTACAGGGTACAACTTTGTACGCCGGTAACAAGAATAAGTACTTGTCAAGAATAAGTACTTGTCGGGTATGTCCGGCGTAGGTGGCGCAAACAGCCTTCGGGCAGTTAAATTAAATGTCGAACGGACTGCGGATCCAAGGGTTTCGTCTCGCACGAAAGGCGAGTACTCTGGACGCAAACGACGCGTTCACCACGAAGGAGAACTATTATGACCGCCCCAACTTCGTCGACCGGCGTAATTTTGACTGACGCTGCAGCTGAGAAAGCTAAGTCTTTGCTAGAGCAGGAAGGCCGTACGGACCTGTCTCTGCGTATTGCCGTTCAGCCAGGTGGTTGTGCAGGTTTGCGCTATCAACTGTACTTTGACGACCGCGAGCTCGATGGTGACAAAAGCGATGAGATCGGCGGCGTTACCTTGGTCGTCGACAAGATGTCGGTGCCGTACCTGATGGGTGCGAAGATTGACTTCGCTGACACCATTGAACAGCAAGGTTTTACCATCGATAATCCGAATGCCGGTGGATCCTGCGCTTGCGGCGATTCCTTCAACTAAAACTATAGTTAGGATTCCACACAGCTCGACGGATATTAAAAGCCCCTGGTTCTCGTTACTAATCAGTACAGAGAGCCAGGGGCTTTCGCATTGCGTGCGGCCGGGCTACATCAATAGTGCTGTCCCCGGCCGTGTCAGTATGCAGTTATAGTCGGACTGGGTAATCCCGGTGCTCGATATTTGGGTCGATACGTTTCTCCACAAAAATTCCGTGCCAGACCATGAAGGCCAGCACAGTCCACAGACGACGTGAGTGATCCGATTGGCCTGCACGGTGTTCTTGCAGCATCTCCAGGACAGCTTTCTTGTTGAAGATGTCTTCTGTTTGGGAGGCGTTAATTTGCTCTTGTGCCCATCCGTGTAGTTCATCTCCTGCTAACCAGTGCCGCATTGGTACCGGGAAGCCCAATTTCTTTCGGTGCAGCACATGTGGGGGAACGATTTGTTCCATAGCCTTACGTAAGGCATATTTCGTGGTTCCGTGGGAGATCTTCAGTTCGTGCGGGATGGTTTCGGCAACCCGGAAAACTTCCTTGTCAAGGAATGGGACGCGGAGTTCTAAGGAGTTCGCCATATTGATCTTGTCCGCTTTCACGAGGATGTCGCCGCGCATCCAGGTAAACAAGTCTAAATGCTGCATACGCGCAACGGGGTCCATGTCTTCAGAACGCGCGTAAATATCTTTGGTCACATCACGGTGATCCCAATCTTTACGGGCCCAAGGGATCACGCGTTGCATTTGCTCGAAATTGAAAGAGCGAGCATTACCGTAATAGCGCTCTTCCATGGACATCGATCCGCGTTCGAGAAGAGATTTCCCCTTCATGCCATCAGGCAAGATACGGGAAAGAACGCCTAGGCCCCGACGTAAAGGGCTTGGAATTTTTTCGAATGGCGCGAGGGAGAGGGGCTCTTTGTAAATAGTGTAACCGCCAAAGAGCTCGTCGGCGCCCTCACCAGAAAGCACGACCTTGACGTGTTTCCGAGCTTCTGCTGCGACAAAATGCAGCGGAACGAGGGAGGGGTCTGCCACAGGGTCGTCCAGATACCACATGATTTTCGGAATGGCGTCGGCATATTCTTCTGGGCTGACAATCTTAACTATATGCTCAGCGCCAATCGCTTCTGCCGACTCTGCTGCGACGTCGACCTCAGAATAACCTTCGCGTTCGAAACCGGTGGTAAATGTTAAAAGATTTGGGTTGTGTCGTTTCGCCAATGCAGCGATCGCGGTGGAATCAATACCACCCGACAAGAATGACCCAACAGTGACGTCTGCGCGCATGTGCTTTTCGACGGAATCCTCGAGGGCATGGGCGATTCGGTCAAAAAGCTGTTGTTCCTGGCCTGCCGGAACGGCTTTGGTCCGAAAGCGAGGCTGGAAATAACGTTCCGCTTTGACCTGACCGCCTGGCGAAAGAATTGCAGTGCAACCCGATTCCAGGCGACGAATGTCTGCGTGTAAAGATTCCGGCTCTGGGACATATTGCAGGTCCACATAATGTTCGATGGCTCTGCGGTCAAGGCCTAGCCCTAGATCGATAGCGTCGGCAAGCTCGAGAATGGATTTTTTTTCGGATGCAAAAACGGTTCCTGCCGAGGTTGTGGCATAAAACAGCGGCTTGATCCCAAACTGATCGCGGGCGACGAACATCTGTTTCCGGCGGGTGTCCCAGATGGCGATGGCGAACATTCCACGAAGATGCTCGACGACGGAAGGTCCCCAATGGTGGAAACCGACAACAATTGGTTCACCATCGCCGGATGTCTGAAAGTGATATCCCGCCTCTTTGAGCTCGGCACGAAGTTCAACGTAGTTATAAATTTCCCCGTTGAACGTCATCGCGTAGCGTTCAGGATCGTCCTCTGGACCCCAGCGTAAAGGCTGATGAGAATGCTCCAGGTCGATGATTGACAGCCGGTTGAATCCAAAAACTGCGTGTTCATCGTTCCAGGTGCCAGCGGCGTCAGGGCCACGATGGCGCATGCAAGGGAGCGCTTCTTCCATAGCGGTAACGTAAGAAGGGGCATCGCTTTGGGCGCTCAACATAGCGAGAAGTCCGCACATTGTTTATTTCTCCTCAGGGTGGTGATCTGCCACGACTACTTTACGGCCAAGTATTCGTCAGCGGTTAATCATTTAACGGAGAGTTTCGCGCAGATTGGACTTCAATCCCATGGGCTTATCCGTTTACCTCAATGTGAGTGAAACTTTGGGATGATAGGGTCGATATCCAGTGTGAGATGGCTAATACTTTTGGCATTTCGTGTGTGGTCAATTTTCGTCGGTGGGCCAAATGGTTGCCCATTGTCCAGCGCGTATCGGGGTGGCTGGAGCGTCGCGGTGCTTCTTAATGTGCAAGCCTTTATTTGCCTGGAAATAGGTTCATGCAACCCTGATAAGAAGATGGCGTATTTGAGTTATGCTGCTTGAATAGGAATGCTTATAAAAGTAGGCAGACAATTGTGTGCAAAGAAAGGCAGAACACACGTGGGACAGCGTAAAGAACGCAGCTTGAGCCGGAAGCTGGGCCTTGGTGGCGTCTTGGGCCTCGCAACGGTCGGTCTGGCCGCTTGTGAGGTCGAGCCACCAGCAGCGGCATCGAAATTCCTGCACATGGGTTGGCCTGAGGGAGTTACCCCTGAGGCGAACTCAATGTTTAATTTCTGGATCTGGATTTGGGTCCTTGCCTGGTTTATCGGCATTATCATGTGGGCGCTGTTCCTGACGGCCATTTTCCGCTGGAGTGCCAAGCGTGCAAAAAAGAATGGTCGAGGAGAATTCCCTCGTCAGCTCCAGTACAACGTGCCCGTTGAGTTGGTTTTGACGATTATTCCCGTCATTATCGTCATGGCGCTATTCTTCTTTACCGTTCAAGTCCAGCAGAAAGTTGTCGCGAACGACAAAGAGCCTGAGGTTGCCGTAGACGTCACTGCCTTCCAGTGGAACTGGAAGTTTGGTTACGCAGAGGTTGGCGGAAACTTCACCCCTAATGGTCAGGATTATCTAGGCGAAGACGAAGAGCGTACCGCTATCGCCGAGAAGTCCAAGCATGACCCTGAAGACGTTAAGAACGCTAACCCTGTTCACGGACGTTCCAGCGGTGACAACTCGTATTTGAATTACAACGAGATCGAGACGCTGGGAACCACAGATGAGATTCCTGTTTTGGTTCTGCCTACCAACACCGCAATCGAATTCCGTCTTGCTTCCGGCGACGTTTCTCACTCCTTCTGGGTCCCTGAATTCTTGTTCAAGCGTGACGTTTATTCTCACCCAGAAAACAACCAGCAGGAGCGCGCATTCCAGATCGAGGAAATCCAAGAAGAGGGTGCCTTTGTAGGTCGCTGTGCTGAAATGTGCGGTACTTACCACGCGATGATGAACTTTGAGATCCGCGCGGTTTCCCCGGAGAAGTTCGCTCAGTATATGGAATTCCGTATGGCTAACCCGGATGCCCCTAACTCAGAGGCACTGGCATCCATCGGTGAAGCCCCATATGCAACCTCCACCAAGCCATTCAACTCCGCTCGCGAGACCGCCGATGGCGATAACGCGGCAGATCCGAACACCGCTCTGTAAAGCCAAAGGAGAATACAGACATGCGCGCCAGTGCGAAACTCTTTTACGCAATCGCCGTCTTCCTCGGAATCTCCGGTGTTGTCTACGTCTTCGGTACCGTATGGATTGAAGATGACGGTTGGAAGTACCGCTACGACTGGGCTGGTGGCATCCCGTTGCTCTTGTCGTCCCTTATGGCGATTATGCTCGGTGCCTACCTGCATATAACCGAATCCCGATCCGATGTCCTTCCAGAGGACTGGGAGGAAGCGGAAATCTCTGACTCCGCGGGAGTCCTCGGATTTTTCTCCCCGGGATCCATGTGGCCATTCTGGATGTCGATCTCCATCTTTGTATTCGGCCTTGGTGTTATCTTCCTGTACTACTGGCTGATCCTGGTTGGTGGCGTAATGCTCATTTGGGCATGTACGATGCTGAGCCTGCAATACGGATTGCCTAAGGAAAAGCACTAGTTTCAATCCCTGATCTGGTTTCGACGCAACCTTCAACCCCTAATTGTTCTTTGTTTGAGCAATTGGGGGTTTTGTTGTGCCGCGGGGCGAGGGTGGGAAGGGTAAATGAGAGTGTAAAGACTCTGACCGAATATCGACTAGTGACGAAAAAAATGATTGAGTTCCAAGCTGTTCGAATCATGAATTAGTTGGCGCAATTTTAGGGGCAATCAAAAGTTGCAATCATCGGAAAATGGCAGTTTTGCCTTGTGAGTTAGGGCACTTTGGCGGGTGGGGTGCGAAAAGTAATACCCCCGATTTGAGTTAAGGCAGCAATCTACTCTCGCTAATGATCGAGGCTATCGGGGGTGTAATTGCCGGTTGACCTGCTAATTAAGTTAGTCGGAATTTGCGGCAAAAAGTTCCAAGGTAGGTATAGATACTTTAGCTACCCCCGTATGGTGTGAGTGTCGCTTTTGGCCTTATGGTGACCTGGGAAAACGGCTAAGAATTGAGATGAAATTCGAGAAAGGACGGTGCATACTTATGAGCGTGACGAGCGCAGTAACTAACCCAGGAATGACAGCACCACAACGTGTTGTGTCGCTGAACCGACCAAACATGGTCAGCGTAGGCACGATTGTGTTCCTGTCGCAGGAATTAATGTTCTTCGCCGGACTGTTCGCGATGTGGTTTACCTCGCGCGCAAACGGACAGGCAGGGGACTGGACTGAACAGACCGAGCACCTTAACGTGATCTACGGTCTCATCATTACAGCTATCCTTATTACTTCGTCTGTGACCTCGCAGTTCGGTGTTTTCGCGGCCGAGAAAGGTGACGTCTTCAAGCTTCGCTTGTGGTACGTAATCACTATTGCCCTTGGTGTTGTTTTCTTGGGCATGGTCGCATTCGAGTATTACGAGATGATCTCGCACGGCGTAACCATTCAAGCCAGTGTGTTTGGCTCGGTGTTTTTTATCATCACCGGCTTCCATATGCTGCACGTGACTGCGGGCCTTATCGCATTCGCCATCGTGCTGGGGCGAATTTGGAAGTCTAAATTCACCCCCGCACAGGCAACTGCTGCGATGGCAGTCTCGTATTACTGGCACTTCGTTGACGTCATCTGGATCGGCGTCTTCATTGTTATTTATCTCGTTCAGTAGGCCGTAGCTCGCCGTAATCCGGCCTACAGCCCTTCACTTTCCGTTCTCGACATATTTAAGGGAAATGATGGATTCCAACCCGAACACAGAGCCGCAGTCGGAGAACCCTACTGCTGCCAACGCGAGCGCTTCGCGCCGCAAACGCAAGATGCGCCGGACGCTCGCCGGTGCAGCTGCTTTGTCTGTGGGACTTACCGGTGCAGGCATCTTGGCCAGCGCTTTGACTCCAGACGCTCAGGTAGCAACCGCACAGCGTGATGACCAAGCCCTTATTCAAGAGGGTAAGGACATTTACG
The DNA here is from genome assembly GCF_001665955.1 of Corynebacterium sp. EPI-003-04-2554_SCH2473622. Classification (NCBI taxonomy): domain Bacteria; kingdom Bacillati; phylum Actinomycetota; class Actinomycetes; order Mycobacteriales; family Corynebacteriaceae; genus Corynebacterium; species Corynebacterium sp. EPI-003-04-2554_SCH2473622. Next base: position 68,928 of record NZ_LZMN01000077.1, read on the forward strand.
AAGTTGCTTGCATTACTTGTCACGGCACAAACCTGCAAGGCGTACCTGACCGTGGGCCATCACTGATTGGTGTCGGTGAAGGTTCCGTTTACTTCCAGGTTCACTCTGGCCGCATGCCGATGATGTCTAACGACGCCCAGGCGGAACGTAAAACTCCTCGCTATACGGAACAACAAACTCTTGCGTTGGCTGCTTACGTTGCAGCCAACGGCGGGGGACCCGAACTGGTGTATAACGACGATGGCACCATCGCAATGGAAGAACTGCGCGGTTCCTCCTACGATGGGAAAATCCATCCAGAAGATATCGCCCGTGGTTCGGAATTGTTCCGTATGAACTGTGCTTCTTGCCATAACTTCACCGGTCGTGGTGGCGCACTGTCGTCAGGTAAGTATGCGCCTCCACTGGATCCGGCGAACGAGCAAGAGATTTATCAAGCCATGTTGACTGGCCCGCAGAACATGCCGAAGTTCTCTGAACGTCAACTTACCCACGACGAGAAAGCAGACATCATCGCGTTTATTAAGGACGCGAAAGAGTCTCCATCCTCAGGCGGTTGGTCTGTAGGCGGATTGGGCCCTGTCGCTGAAGGCTTGGCCATGTGGATCATCGGCATCACCGCTTTGGTTGGTGCAGCTATGTGGATTGGATCGCGTACCTAATGTCGAACGAGAAAAAAAATTACACGGAACAAGAGCTTCGGGGCATGAGCCAGGATGAATTGGCTCAACTTGGCACCGAGCTCGATGAAGTGACAGTTGCTTATCGGAAAGAGCGCTTCCCGGTAGAGAACGATCCTGCTGAAAAACGTGCCTCCATTTCCGTTGGCATTTTTTTTGCAATTGCAGTCGTCGCCGCCATCGCGTTTTTAGGCGTGTACCTTTTCTGGCCATGGGGCTATAAAGGGCATGGGGAAGACGGCCAATGGTTGCACGCGGTATACACCCCGTTATTAGGTCTTACCTCCGGTTTGGCCATCCTTTGCTTGGGCATCGGTGTGGTCATGATCGTCAAAAAGATGGTGCCGGAAGAAATTGCCGTACAGAATCGCCACGACGGACGTTCTGATGAGGTTGACCGCCAGACCGTTACTGCGTTGCTGAATGACGCTTGGCAGACTTCCACCCTCGGTCGTCGTAAAGCACTGCAGGGGCTGCTTGGCGGCGCGGGTATCCTTGCAGGTCTTGTAGTGATTGCACCACTGGGCGGAGCTATCCGCAATCCTTGGAAGCCGCGCCACGAGCTCAACTACAACGGAGACGGAACTCTGTGGACATCAGGGTGGACGCTTCACGATAAAGGCGTAAAGCTTTACCTTGCCCGGGATACCGGAGCGATTGCCGAATACCACGAAGGGCAGGCCGGGAACCACTGGGAGACTAAAGGCGTTACCCGCCTAGTCCGCGTTCGGCCCGAAGACCTGTCTGCAGCCGCGATGGAAACCGTTTTCCCATTGGCAGAAGACGATGTGAACGATGGAGATCGTTACGATCCACAGCGCGACGTATACGAAAACCATATGCACTCTATCCACGGACCACGTAACGCCGTTATGCTCATTCGCTTGCGCCATGACGATGCCAAAGCTGTTGTCGAGCGCGAAAACCAGGAAGATTTCCACTACGGCGATTACTACGCGTACTCCAAGATCTGTACGCACGTTGGTTGTCCAACCTCTCTATTTGAGGCACAGACTAACCGTATCCTGTGCCCGTGCCACCAATCGCAGTTCGACGCTATGCAATACGCAAAGCCTGTTTTCGGACCTGCGGCCCGTGCGTTGCCACAGTTGCCCATCACCGTCGACGAAGAGGGGTACCTCATCGCTCGCGGTAACTTCATCGAGCCAGTTGGCCCGGCTTTCTGGGAGCGTGAATCCTAATGAGCAATAAACTCGGACAAATAGCAGACAATGTTGATTCGCGTTACACCATCTCGGGGATGGTGCGCACCCAGATCAACAAAGTCTTCCCAACCCACTGGTCCTTCATGTTGGGTGAGATTGCCTTGTACAGCTTCATCATCTTGTTGCTTACAGGCGTGTACCTAACCCTGTTTTTCGACCCATCAATCACCAAAGTGATCTACGACGGCGGATACCTGCCGTTGAATGGCGTCGAGATGTCACGCGCATACGCAACCGCACTTGATATTTCTTTCGAGGTTCGCGGTGGCCTGTTCGTGCGTCAGATGCACCACTGGGCAGCGCTTATGTTCATGATGTCGATGGTTGCTCACATGCTCCGCGTGTTCTTCACTGGTGCATTCCGCCGCCCTCGTGAAGCTAACTGGATCATCGGTTGCGCATTGATCATGCTCGGCATGGTTGAAGGCTTCATGGGTTACTCTTTGCCGGATGACCTGCTCTCCGGTGTCGGGTTGCGCATTATGTCGGCCATCATCCTCGGTGTGCCTATCATCGGAACTTGGATCCACTGGGCCATCTTCGACGGGGACTTCCCATCGGACCTGATGCTAGACCGTTTCTACGTGCTGCACGTCCTAATCATCCCAGGAATTATTCTTGCGCTAATCGCTGCCCACCTGATGCTAGTTTGGTACCAAAAGCACACCCAATTACCAGGGCCGGGCCGCACTGAAAACAATGTTGTAGGCGTCCGCATTATGCCAGTATTCGCTACTAAGGCGATTGGCATGGGTTTGATCGTTGCCGGTGTTCTCGCATTGATGGCGGGGCTACTGACCATCAACGGTTTCTGGACTATTGGACCTTACAACCCATCTCAGGTGTCCGCAGGTTCGCAGCCTGACGTTTATATGTTGTGGACCGACGGCGTTGCCCGCATTATGCCAGCTTGGGAACTGTACATCGCTGGCTACACGATCCCATCAGCATTCTGGGTCGCGTTGATGTGTGGTGTGATGGTAATGCTGCTCTTCGCTTACCCTGCCTTGGAAAAGAAGGCAACTGGCGACGACGCGCACCATAACCTGCTGCAACGTCCACGCGACGTTCCAGCGCGAACCGCGATCGGCGCAATGGCGATCACGTTCTTCCTGCTGGTAACAATTTCCGGTGGTAACGACCACATCGCCCACTTCTTCAACATCTCGTTGAATGCCATGACCTGGTTCGGCCGCATCGGCTTGGTTGTGCTCCCACCGTTGGTTTACTTCTTGACCTACCGCATTTGTGTCTCGTTGCAGCGCTCTGACCGCGAGGTGCTGGAACACGGCATCGAAACCGGCACAATCAAGCAGCTGCCGAATGGTGCATTCATCGAAGTACACCAGCCACTTGGACCGGTCGACGATCATGGTCATCCTATTCCGCTGGAGTACGCCGGCGCGGCCGTGCCGAAACAGCTGAATAACTTGGGTTATGCCGATCAGAATGCGTCCGGCGTCTTTAGTCCGGATTCAGATGACGTAGCATCTCGTCGACGTCAGATCGAACATGACAACCATGCTGAAGAGGCTGAAATGCTGCGTCGCCTCAATGAGGCCAATCGCG
>NZ_LZMN01000078.1:0-36160 GCF_001665955.1 Corynebacterium sp. EPI-003-04-2554_SCH2473622
GGATAGCACCCTTGGCCTGCAACAGTTTTTTGTTTTCTATTCCGCACTCATCTTCATCACCCTCCTTTCCATCGCGCTGTGTTGGCAATTGGGGCTGCGTAGCCGCCGTCGACGCCTGCGCTTAGAAGAACTCCACGCCCGTGCGGAACTCGCCGCAGTCACCGAGCGCACCCGCATCGCCCGCGAGATGCACGATATTGTCGCCCACTCGCTCACCGCGGTTATCGCGCAGGCCGACGGCGGGCGCTACGCTGCGCGCCATAACCCCGAGGCCGCGCTGCAGGCTTTAACCACCATTTCGCACACCGGCCGGGACGCATTGACGCAAATGCGCCAGTTGCTCAGTGTTTTGCGTGACGACGACACCCGCGAGACGTCCTCGTCGCCGGGTCTGGAACGCATCGAAGAGTTGTTGCACGAGGCCCGGCGCGGCGGCGTGCATATCGACTGGTACGAAACCGGCACCCGTCGGCAGTTAGACCCTGCCCGTGGATTAACGGTGTATCGCATCGTGCAGGAGACACTGACCAACATCATGAAGCATGCCGGGCCCACCGATGCGCGCCTGGAAGTCGACTGGTCTGCGGCTTCGTCGGTACGCGTGAGCGTCGACAATGCTCCAGGAACCGGTGTGTATGAGGCCGGGGATTCTACCGGTCGTGGTTTGCAGGGCATGCGTGAGCGCGCCCGCATCCATGGTGGCACCGCGCGCTGGGGCAACTCGCAGTATTATGAAGGCGGTTTCAACGTCACGGTGGAGATTCCAACATGAGCGGCCAAAGGATGAACATGGACACGACGCGCCCAATCACAGTCGGGCTTGCCGACGATCAGCTGCTGGTGCGCACCGGTTTTGCCATGGTGCTGGAGTCGCAGGACGACATCACGGTGGCCTGGCAAGCCGACAACGGCACGGTGGCTATTAACCAGGCAGCGAATGATCCGGTGGACGTGGTGTTGATGGATATTCAAATGCCGGACACCGATGGCATCACCGCAACCCGGGAAATTTTAAAAATTCACCCCGATACGCGAATCATCGTCTTGACGACGTTTGAAAACGACGATTATATTGTCGGCGCAATCGAAGCCGGAGCCAGCGGATACCTGCTCAAAGACAGCGATCCGGAAGATCTGCTGCAGGCAGTGCGTACCGTGGATGAATCCACAGCGATCATCTCTCCGAAAGCCACCGCCCGTCTGTTGCGCAGCATGCGCTCTGGCAACACCGGGGGCGCGGCCAGTGTGGGCGTCGACAAGCAGCACCGCTCCAGCGACAACTCTGCAAACGACAACGCCGCAACAGAACCGCTTACCCCGCGCGAGACAGAAATCTTGCAGTTGATGGCCCGCGGGCTGTCGAACCAAGAAATTTCGCAGGAGCTATTCGTCTCCATGCCGACGGTGAAAACGCACGTCACGCATATTTTGCGGAAAACCAACTCGCGCGACCGGGTGCAAGCGGTGCTCTATGCCGTGCATCATGGGCTGGGTTAGGCTGGGCCGCCCCGGAGGCTGCCCCCTGGGAGGCGGGGCCGCACGCACCGCACTGCCCCACAAAGCACAACCTCATACTGCGGTATGAGGCACAAATTTCCACCCGCAGCACTATATACACCGCCGTCGCCTGCTGCCATACTGGTGGCATGATCACAGTTAAACAACTAACCAAAAAGTATGGCGCGAAAACCGCCATCAAAGATTTGACGTTCCAGGTCCCCGACGGGGCGGTCACGGGATTTTTGGGCCCCAACGGTTCCGGCAAGTCGACGTCTATGCGCTGCATCCTCGGGTTGGATAAGCCCAGCAGCGGGCAGGCCTTTGTGGATGGCACGGAATTTTCCCGGGTGCGCAACAAACCCGCGCAGGTCGGCGCTTTGCTGGAAGCCACCTGGTTTAACCCGGGCCGCAGCGGGCGCGCGCACTTGCGGGTGCTGGCCTACGGCGCGGGAATCTCTGCTGCCCGTGTCGACGAATGCCTGGAAATCGTGGGCCTTTCTGATGCCGCGAACAAAAAGATCGGCGGATACTCACTGGGCATGAAACAACGCCTCGGTTTGGCCGGCGCGTTGTTGGGTGATCCGAAACACCTGATCCTCGACGAGCCAGTCAACGGCCTGGACCCAGAAGGGGTGAGCTGGATGCGGCACACCATCCGCCACCTCGCTAGCGAAGGCCGCGCGGTGCTGGTTTCCTCGCACTTGCTTTCCGAGATGGAGCAGACCGCCGACCGCCTAGTGGTGATTGGTCGCGGTGAAATGATCGGCGAATACAGCATGGAGGAATTCCTGCGCGGCGGCACCAAAGTGGTGGTGGAAGCTGGTGGCGACGACGTCGACAAGCTCACGCAGCGTTTGCAATCAGCCGGGTTGGACGTGTCGACGCGGGATGCTGGCGTGTTGGCGCTGGAGGTTCCGGAAAATACGGAGGAAATTGAAATCCGCCGTCTCGTCGGCAAGCTGTCTGCCGAACACCAAATCCCAATTATTGGTCTGCGCACCGAATCGCAGAATCTGGAGCAGCGTTTCTTGACTGCTACCGCCGATGCCCAAGAATATTCCACCCGGAAAGGCGCTTAAACCATGAATGTAGTCCGCTCAGAAATTGCAAAACTAACGAGTCTGCGCAGCACGTGGGTCTACGCGATCCTGCTGGTGGGTTCGATTGCTGGACCCGTCGTGTTGATGGGGCTGTTCGCCTCGGATTCCACAACGGATTTTTATTGGAATGACCTGCTGATTGCCGGGGACCTGTTTCAGATGCTCGCGATTATCTATGCTGCGGCATCGACCTCACGCGATCTGGCGCACGGCATGCACGGGCAGGCATTTTTGACCCAACCGCAACGTTGGAACTGGTTAGCGGCAAAAATGCTGGTCACCGGGGTGTTTGTGCTGGTGTTGCTCGCGGTTTCTATCGGGATATCGCTCGTGGTCGCGCCAGTTTTTGGTTTGCACCTAGATTCCAGTGAAGCCACCAGCATCCTGTGGGCTGTGCTCATTGGTTACCCGTTGTATGCCGTGGCTGCGGTTGGTTTGGCCGCGCTAGTGCGTTCGCAGATCGCGGCGGTCGGGCTACCGATCGTCTGGATGCTGATCGTTGAGCAACTGCTGGGCTCTGCCGCGATGATCTACGAATTCCTACGCCCAGTCGCCCAACTGCTGCCTAACACCACCTTTGGCTCGTTGACCACCGGTTTTGCTTTCTACGACTACATCCACACCGGCTGGGCTGGCGCCGCAGTGTTGGTTGGCTGGCTGGTCGTGCTGTGTGGGCTGGGCTTTCTCGCCAACCAGAAGCGCGATGTGAAGTAGGGGTTAGGAATTACTTACGGCGACTAAACCTTTTATGACGGTTGTCGTTGCCTAGCCCGCCGCTGCTGCACATACAGCACACCACCGAAAAACGCCCAGCACCAGTGCGCAATAAGCAATAGCAGCATTGGGGTGCCGACGATCATCCACGCGTTATGGCCGCTGGCGTTGGTGAGTTGATTCAAGCCCGAGACCACCGTTCCAACCGGAAATACGCAGGACCACCAGGTGGGGTTATATGCCATGGAATTGTGGAATACTTGCGGCCAGTGTTTCGAGGCCGCGATGAGCAGTATCGGTATTCCGATCACCATGATCCCCACACCGGATACGTAAGCAAAATGATCCCAGGGTGCGCTGCGCCCCAGCAACTGCGCCCCGGCTGTGGTCTGGCCAATCACACCCAGGGGAATCCAATAAATGGTGGTGAAGTTCAGCGGCATTTTTAATTTCTGTCGGGCCAGGCCAATATACACCGCTACCAGCACCGGAACCGCTGTAATCAGCGGCATCAACAGCCCCACCACGCCAATGGCATGCACAAGAAACGATAGCGTGCCGTTACCACCGGTATCGGTGAGGTGCTGGGAAAGTGTTCCCGCCGGGGCTCCGGCCACCGCAGGCGCAAGCAGCGGTAACGCCCAGGTGAAGTTGGCCGCCGAATACTGTGCACTCGGCAAATAAACCAGGTAACGGACAGTCACCACGAAAGCGAGCACAGTACCGAAAATCCAGTAGACGGTGTGCAACCTCCACCAGCCAAGAACCGCCGAGGTAGCCATCGACAGCGAAAGCACCCCCATGGCGGTCATCGCCCAGGCCGGGAGGTGTTCTGCCACAAACGGTGGGTTATGGTGTCGAACAAATCCGACAATCACCCAAGCCAGCATGACCGTCGCAACGAAATACCAGGCCACAGCAGCTGCGTGACCGATGGCGCTAGCTCCCCAGTAGGCTTCGACGCCCAGTGCGAGAGCCGCCGTACCCATCACAGACGCCGCCCACCCGGGGCCAGCGGGCGGCAGGCTCAGTGCAGCGCGTTTCGGCCGTGGCGCGGGCGGTTCATGGTGCAAGTGCGGCGTTGTAGTCACCTACCCCATTTTAAACGCGATCTACATCACAGCAACGTCGCGGCCTAATCTTTATCAACTATTGTGTCCCCCCGTCACAGTGCTATTGTCTTGTCAATCAGATGATCAAGATACGCAAAACTCAACAATAAGGACCACCGTGGCGCGACCGAAAACCAACCAGCAAGGGCGCATGCAGTCTGGGGAGCAGCTGCGCGTTCTTGCCGACGTCGCCACACCATTTTTTGCCGCCGAGTTGCTCATGAACCTCGCGCTGACGGTTCCGCACGCGATTTTGACGCCGCTGCTGCTGGACAAGGGATTAAGCCTGTCGCAGATCCTGCTAGTCCAGGCCGGTTTTAGCGTCGCGGTATTGCTTTTCGAATTCCCCTCGGGCTCCATCGCAGACATGATCAGCCGCCGCACGCTGTATTTTATTTCCCGCCTCGTGTTCTGCATATTCTTCCTGATGGTGATTTTCGGGCACGGCTTTCCGTTGATGCTGCTGGCCTGGATCATTTATGGCTTGGCGACGGCCTTAGAATCCGGCACCCTGGATGCCGCGCTGATCAACAATGCGAAAAACCGGCAGGGCCCAGCAGGCACGGTGGGTGTGCCGGATCATGTTGAATCACGCATTTCCTGGTTGGTGCGCAAGGAAGGGCAAAGTGCGTACCTCGGCATGATGATCGGCAGCACCATCGGCGCGCTGCTGTATTTGTCGGTGGGCGCGAATGTTTATTTCATTTCCCTTGGAGCCACGGTGATTTCCGTCGCCACGATCGCGTTGTTCTTCCGGATCCCGGAGCAGCACAAGGTGGCAAAAGTCGGCGGGAGTAAAGCCGCAACAAGCGTCGGCGGAAATGAAGCGGCAGCGAGCGTCGACAAGCATGATGCTGCACGGATTGGCGGTGCGCTCAGGCTGTGGCAGGAGCTTAGATCACACGCGCGTGCGACCGTGGAGGAGATGCGGAATTCGTCGGCGTTGCGGCAGTTTTTGCTGCTCGCGGTGGTTGCGCAGGCGTTTTTACAGTTGCATTTTCAATTGTGGCAGGCCGTCGGTTTGGAAAAGGGGTTCGCGGAGTCGCACCTGCTGTTTCTATATCTGCTGTTTATTGGGATGTCGTTTGTGGCCTCTTTTATTCGCCCGGAGGTGCTGTTCCGGCGGCGCGCACTCGTGGTTTCCGGCGTGGTGGCGTTCCCGGGGTTGGCGTGGTTGTCGTATCTTGTCGACGGCTGGGTATACCTGGTGTTTTACGGAGCTCTGGCGTTTTTACTGATCGTTTTTGCCAACTATTCCGCCTTCGGGGTGCGGCGGGCGTCGTCAGTGGAACGCATCGGCGCGGTGACCTCGCTGGTCGGCGTCGTCGGGAGCATCGGGTCGATCGGAGTATTGGCTGTGGCCTCAGCGTTTGTGAATTTTTATAGCGCAGCGGCGGTGGCTTCCGGCGGGTTCGTGATGCTGGTCGTGTTGGGGCTGGGATGGGTTGGTCTGCGGCGGGTTGCTCTGCGACGGTTGCAAGCAGAGCAAAAGTAATTAGCCCACCGGCCCGGGCAGATCGAACTAACCGCGCCGCTGCTGAACATGCCACACACCACCGAAAAACGCCCAGCACCAGTGCGCAATGAGTAACAACAACAGCACATTACCGATGCCAATCCACACGACTTGCCGGCTAGCGTTATTCATTTGGTTAAGGCCCGAGACCACAGTTCCCAACGGGAACACGCAAGACCACCAGGTCGGGTTATACGCCATGGAATTGCGGAATACTTGTGGCCAGTGTTTCGAGACCGCAATAATCACTACGGGAATGCCGATCACCATGGTGACCACGCCAAAACCGTAGGCAATACTGCCCCACGGTTCGCTGCGCCCCAACAACTGCGCGGCGGCCGTAGCCTGACCGACCAACCCGAGCGGGATCCAATAAATAGTGGTGAAATTCAACGGTATTTTTAGTCTCTTCCGCCCCAACCCACTATAAATCGCCACCAACAACGGCACAGCTGTCACCAACACCAGCAACAAACCGACTACGCCGATAGCATGCACAAGAAACGATAGTGTGCCGCTACCGCCGGCATCGGTGATGTGCCGGGCGAGCATTCCCGCCGACGCCGCGTTCACCACCGGTGCGAGCAACGGCAATGACCAGGTGAAATTCACCGAAGAATACTCAACCCTGGGCAAATGCACTAGGTGGGGCAGGTAACGAATCGAAACCACGAAAGCCAGCACCGTGCCAATTGCCCAGTAGGCGGTGTGTAACCACCACCAGCCGAGCACCACAGACGACGCCATCGACAGCGCAAGGATCCCCATCGCCGTCATCGCCCATGCGGGGAGGTGTTCGGGCACAAACTGCGGGTTGCGGTGCCGTACAAACCCCGCAATGACCCACACCAGCATCGCCGTGGCAAGGACGTACCAAATCACCGCGCCGGCATGCCCGGCGACGCTAGCACCCCAGTAAATTTCGACGACCTGCGCGAGCGAGGCACTTCCCATCACCGCAGCAGCCCATGCGGGCCCGGCTGGTGGCAGGGTCATCGTTGATTTTTGCTGCGGGGCACGTGTCGTTTTCGCTTCGGGCGGTTCGTGGTGCAGGTGCGGCGATTCAGTCACCTGCTTCATTGTAGGAGCACAAAGATTGCCACCATAAAAGCACCAGCGTAAAATTTTCTGCACCGATAAATGAGAGTGTGAGGCGCCTATGAAAGCCATGTCTTATTCCGATTCACGAGCACACTTTGCTGAGATGCTTGATACCGTGACTGATGATCGTGAAGAAGTCATCATTACACGCGCAGGACACGAGCCGGTAGTAGTTGTTTCGCTTGAGGATTATGAATCATTAAAGGAAACCGCATACCTACTCAAAAGCCCGGCTAATGCTCGCCGAATACTAGCCTCAATTGAACAGCTCGAAAATGGCGAAGGCACTCAACGGGATTTCTAGGCTATTGGTCGCGGAGAATCACAGATGAGCACCGGCTAGTTTATAAAATTTTCGGCGATGAACTTCGCATTGCTTCCTGCAGATACCACTATGGGCGTTAAGACCCGCTAGAGTTTCCAGACTTCACGTCGTCAGTGTCACCAGCGTCGTCAGTGTCAACAGTCTCGTTAGCGCCACCAACATCGTCAGCGACATCCCCGTCGTCCACCGCAACCTGCTCGGCTATCCCACGTGCAGCACGTTCAGTCGCTTCGTACGGCTCTACGTCTTCCAGGTACTCGCCAGTCTCGTAGTCGTACTCAATGGCGCGGCCCTGCTCGTCGGTGCGCGTGTACCAACCAACATTCTCGGCGGCATGCGAATCCCAGTTACCACCAGCAGAATAATCGCTATCCGGTGGGCATTCCTCAATCGCCAACGCAAAGTTGTCGCCGTATTTCGACACGCCTTGTTTTACCGAATTCGCCACCAAACGGTCACCATAAATCCGGCGCACGGTAAATGGGTCATTCCGCAGCTCTTTAAACAATGCCACTGACATCAAAATCAAAATGAACGCGAACGGCAACGCCGTAACCACCACCAGGTTCTGCATACCGCGTAGCGCGTCCTGTCCGCCCGAAAGCAAAATCACCACGGCGATACCAGCCATACATAAAACCCAGAACGTCGTAATCCACGGGTTCGGGTTAGGGTTACCTTTTTGTGATAGCTGCGAGTTCACCAACGACGCCGAATCTGCCGTCGTCACGAAGAAAATAATCAGCACCACGATGATGATCGGCGCAATAATGTGCGCGCCCGGCAACTGGTCTAGCACCACAAAGAAAATCTCTTCTGGGGCCGGCATCGTATCTGCCGTGCCATCAGGCGCGATCGAATGATCCCGGTTTTGCAGCCAAATCGTCGTACCACCCAGCACAGCAAACGCCGTCATGATGATGGTCGACGGAATAAACAGCACACCCAGCACAAACTGGCGGATGGTGCGCCCACGCGAAATCTTGGCGACGAACACCCCGACGAATGGCGCCCAGGAAATCCACCACGCCCAGTAGAACGTGGTCCACGCAGACAAGAACGCCTGCATCTCTTCGCCCTCGCCCATGTGCGCGGACATCGCATCGCCGAACGATGCGAAATACTCGATCATCACCGCTGGCAATGCGTTCATCAAAAACGCGGTCGGGCCAACGACAAAGAAAAACACCGCGATGCCGATCGAGAGCACCAAGTTGATATTCGACAACACCCGGATGCCTTTAGCCACGCCGGAGACCGCCGAGGCAATCGTCGCAATAGTCAGCACCATGATGATGATCAGTGCAGCCGTATTGCCCGCCGTCGACCAGCCAGAAACCACCTCAAAACCGCTGGCGATCTGCAAAGATCCAATACCCAATGTGGCGGCGGTACCGAACAGCGTGGCAATGATCGCCAAACCATCAATAATGCGCGCTGGCAGCGAATCCGTCGACCTATTGCCCAGCAGCGGCAGCATGATCGAGCTCATCAGCGGTACGCGGCCGCGTCGGAAAGAAACATAGGCGACGCACAAGCCGACGATTCCATAAATCGCCCAGGCACTCGCGCCCCAGTGCAGCGTCGACTGCACCATTGCACCCTTGATTGCTTCTTCGCTGGCGGCCTCATACGCGCCCGGCCGTGGGGATAAATAGTGACTGAGCGGCTCATACGGCCCGAAGAAAATAATTCCGATGCCAATACCAGCCGCAAACAGCATCGCTGCCCAGGACAGTGTGGAATACTCCGGCTTCTCATCGTCCAACCCCAGCGGGATGCGGCCGTATTTGGAGAACGCGAGCACCAGCAAAATGAAGAACAGCACCACAGCAATCATGGTGAACACCCAGCCCAGGTTGGTCATGATCCAATCCAGCGCCGTGGATGACACGTCGAAAACCTGCCCCGGAGCCAGCACGCCCCACAGGATGAACGCCACAACCAAGCCACCAACTACGGTGAGCATGGGCTTGTCGACGCGGTAGCGAATCCTTTGATCCTCCACGGACACTCCCGGCACCATCGCGGGGTGAATATTGTGCGGGTACGTCACCTCCCGCAGGATGCGTTTGGCTTTCGTGCCCGCACCTTCGGCATCATTGTCCGCCATCGCCGCTCTCCTTGTAACTGTTCTTCAATTCTGGGGTGTGTTCTCTTTGCTGTTTTTGCCGTTCCCAGCATTTCTCAACAAATTCCGAGACAACTGCTAAGCAACTATAAGGCAGGCTGTCGCATAAATCACGTTACATATTCACGCCCCACTATTGGCCAGACGGCCAAGTTTATGGCAGACTAGCGGGAGTCGACTTGGCCACCCGGCCAACTAAGTCGCGTTCGCACTGCAGATCGCAGCCTGCATCTCAAGTAAAACCTCAACACATATCTCAACCCACAACTCAACCCACAAGGCGGTGCTGAAAACCCATGACAGCGATGCAATCCCCCGCGGCACGTTGGTTCGCGCTAGCGACACTCGTCGGTCCCGTGCTGCTGCTCAGTATCGACATGAGTGTCATCAGCATCGCCGTACCCGCTATCAGCGCCGGGCTCGGCCCCACCTCCGCACAAATGCTGTGGATCATCGATATTTACAGCTTCCTGCTGGCAGGCCTGCTCATTCTGGCAGGCTCGCTCGGCGACCGCTTCGGCCGCAAACGCATGCTCATGATCGGCGCCCCCGCATTCGGTTTGGCCTCCTTGGCGACGGCATTCGCACCCAACCCGGAGCTACTGATTCTCGCCCGCGCCGCCCTGGGTGCCTCCGCGGCCACCCTCATGCCGTCGACACTGGGGTTAATCCGCACCATCTTCGACGACGCGCACGAACGACGCCTAGCCATCGCCGTATGGGCAGCCGCCTTCGGTGGCGGTGGCGCGCTTGGCCCGGTGCTCGGCGGTCTGCTACTGGAACATTTCTGGTGGGGCTCAGTATTCCTGATTAACGCCCCGGTCATGGCGCTATTCCTCCCCGCCGCGTGGTACCTGCTACCAGAATCGCGCGACCCGAACCCGCAGAAATTCGACTATCCTTCGGCCGCGCTGTCCATCGCCGGTCTACTCCCGGTCGTCTACGCGCTGAAAACCCTGATCAAGCAACCATCGGTGGCTAGCGTCGTCGCGTTAGTCGCGGGCATCACTTTCATCGCGCTATTCATCCGCCGCCAGCGTCGTATCCCCAACCCGATGATCGACCTGGAGCTTTTCGCGCGCCCCGGATTCGCCGCCGCGATCACCGTCAACATGCTGGCCACCCTCGCACTACTGGGGCTCACGTTCTTCTATCCGCAGTACCTCATGCTGGTCAAAGGCCATAGCTCCATGAGCGCGGGCCTGTGGATGCTGCCGCTGGCCGTGGCGACGATGACCGGAACCTTCGTTTCACCGTCCGTCGCCAAGCGGGTCTCCATCCGGAAGGTCATCACCATTGGTTCTGTGATCACCGCGTTTGGTTTCGGGCTGGCGTCATTCTTGGACACCGGATCGACGATGCTGCTGGTCGTAACTGCGGCAGCCGCGGTTGGTTTCGGCATTGGCTTCTCGGAAACCCTGACCAACGAGGTGGTGCTCAGCACCGCTCCCCCGGCACGTGCCTCGGCGGCCTCGGCGATTTCCGAGACCGGCTACGAATTCGGTGGCGCGATGGGCACCGCGCTGCTCGGAACCCTGGGCCTGGGAGTATATGCGCGGAACCTGCATGCCGACGAGCATGGGTTGGAAGGCGCACAGGCCGTCAGTGCCCGCGATACCCTCGGCGGGGCACACGAAATCGCTGCTAGCCTGCCCGCCGACCAGGCACGCCAGCTCATCGACGCCGCCAACGATGCCTACCTGACCGGCATGAATGTCGCCACTGGCGCTGGCGCACTCATCGCCCTGGGCGCGGCTGCCGCCGGCTGGTGGGGCATCCGCGAATATTCCCGCCGCATCGAGGAATCCGTCCACCACCCGCAGGAGATTTCACCGCGATGAGCAGCACAAAATCCGGTTCTGGCTCCCAGCAGTCCCGCAAGCGCATCCCCGCCGAGCAACGCCGCCGCGAACTCACCGCCGTCGCACACACCGTCATGGCCCGCGATGGGGCATTCGGCTTGACGACGCGCGCCGTCGCTAAGGAAGCCGGGGTGCCGCATGGCTCGGTGCACTACGCCTTCCATTCGAAAGACGAGCTGATCCGTGCCGTCGTCCGGGACGATATTGACCGCTCCACGGCCGCTTTTCGACGCTTCGCCGCCCCGGAAGCCAACACCCCGGAACATGCGGGAAGCCCGGCAGAGCAGGCCACCGGTTCAGCCGCAGCCCCGGCTCAAACAGAGCAGACCATTTCCGCGGAAGGCATTCTGCACGCCGCTTTTGCCAGCTACGCCGATAACTTAATCGGCGATCCGTGGGAGGAAGCCGCGCAGCAAGAACTCGCGCTGATGTGTGCCCGGGACGAACAGCTGCGGGTCATCATGCAAGAGTCCAACGCCAGCTATCGCGAACTGATCGGCAGCATCCTGGACTACCTTTCCACCGCCACCGGGAAAACCTGGGCGCAGCCAGCGGATATGTTGGCTGAAAATATCCTCGGCGCGCTGTTCGGCACCGCGCAGTTGTGGCTGATCGACCGCGACGACGACACCCTATATGCCAGCTTGGCGACGCTCGCGAAGGTCTACGCGGCGCAATTGGGTAAATAACGCCCGGTGAGCGGCACAGTCGTGCTGGAGCGCTGACGTGCTAGCGCTGCTAGCCTGCCGCCCACACGTAGTCGTCGGCAAGCGCTTCCGGGCAGAAACTCTCGAGAGCTTCGTGCAACGACGTCGCACCAGCACAACCAATGGACGCGAAAATCTCTTCGGCCACCTGCCGCGCCGACATCGTGCGGAGGGTGATCGGGCCATCGCGCTTCGCCAACCGCTGCCCATCGGCGTTAACCACCAACCCGACGTGCACATACTCGGGTGCGTCCAGCCCCAACAGCTGCGCCAGATACGCCTGCCGCGGCGCAGACGACAACAAATCATTCCCTCGCACCACCTGCGTGACCTGTTGGTGCGCATCATCGACCACAACCGCCAGGTTATAGGCGTAATCACGCGCCTGCGCCGCATTGCCACCACGACGCACAATAAAATCATCCACCCGACCGGTGTATTCGCCGTGCAACCGGTCGGTGATGCTGAACTCACTGTGCCCCGCACGCAACCGCAACGCCGGAACCCGGCCTTGCCCAGCAAGTTCCTCGCGTTTCTTCACGCGCTGCGCCTCGCTCAAATCCCGGCACGTACCCGGGTACTCGCCCGGAAGCTGGTGCGGCGCCGACGCCGCCTGCTGGATATCCTTGCGCGAGCAATAACACTCATACACCAACCCCCGGCCTGCCAGCTTGTCGACGGCCGCGGCATAAGCCGCCTCCCGATCCGACTGTCGCAACTCTGCACCGCGATCATCCCAGTCCAGGCCAATCGCCTGCAGGTCCGCCAACTGGCTGTCGACGAAGTGTTCCCGGCACCGCTGCGAATCTAAATCATCGACGCGCACCACAAAGCCCAGCCCGTCGGCACGCGCAAACAACCACGCCGCCACCGCGGTGCGCAGGTTGCCAAAATGCAGGTCCCCAGTCGGCGACGGCGCGTAGCGGCCGACACCCCCGGTGCCAGCCGCGTTAGCGGTAGCACCAGCAGCAGCACCCGCCCCAGCAGCGCTATTTGGTGTGTGCATAGTACCGGCCCAGGAACTCATCGCGGTACTCGCGGTAATAACCGCCGTCGATCGATTTCCGGATGTTATCAACCAGGCGAATCATGAATTCCAGGTTGTGGATCGTGCACAACGTACCGGCCAGAAATTCCTTCGCCTTGAGCAAGTGCCGGATGTACGCGCGCGAGTAATTCTGTGAAACATAACCGCCGAACTCCTCGTCGACACCGGAAAAGTCCCGTTCAAAGCGCTTGTTCTTCAGGTTCATCCGACCATCCAACGTGTAGACGCCACCGCGGCGGCCCAGGCGCGTCGGCGAGACGCAATCGAAGGTATCCGCGCCGTTTTCAATCGCCCAAAACACGTCGTCCGGCTCGGAAATACCCAGCAAGTGGCGGGGTTTATCGTCGGGAAGCTCCTCGCACACCCAACCGACGATCGTGCCCAGCATACCCTTATCCAACGCGCCACCAATGCCATAACCACCGAAACCACGCCGCCCAGCGGCCTCGGCCTCCTGTGATAACGACACCAGCCCCCGGGTGGCCTGCCTGCGCAGATCCTCATGCTGCGCCCCCTGGATCACGCCCCACAGCGACTGCTTCGGCCGGTGCGCACGCTCCCGTGTCAACCGGTCGTGTTCTACCAGGCAGCGCTCCGCCCAGCGGTGCGTGCGCGCCACGGATTCTTCCTGGTAAGCGCGGGTATCCACCAGCGTGGTCAACTCGTCGAACGCAAACATGATATCCGCACCCAAACCGTGCTGGATCTGCAGCGACTTCTCCGGAGTAAACCGGTGCCGCGAACCGTCCAACACGCTGCGGAAATTCACGCCGTCCTCGTCGACAATCGCCAACGAATCCTTGTTCACCTTCCGCGGGGTGTACTCGGCCATCTCCTGCTCGTAGTCCATCTTGATGGTCTTTTTATGCCCCACGCCCAGGCTCATCACCTGGAACCCACCGGAATCGGTGTAGGTGGGCCCATGCCAGCTTTCAAACTTGGCGACGCCGCCGGCCTCGTCGACAATGTCATGGCCCGGCTGCAGGTACAGGTGATACGCGTTGGACAAGATCGCCTGCGCACCGGTAAGTCGAATCTGCTCCGGGCTCAGCGTTTTCACCGTCGCTTTTGTGGCTACCGGGATAAACGCCGGGGTATTAATCGGGCCATGCGGGGTGGTGATCGTGCCCGTGCGGCCCTGCATTCCCGGCAGATCCAGGTGGGTGTTAACGGTGAAACTCAGATCGGTCATAGCCGCTAGTTTATCGTGCTGCGGCTAATGCGACCTCCGGTGGCTAATTTGCCGTGCTGCGCTTAATTTATCGTGCCGTGTTTAATTTATTGTGCGATGCTTGCTGGGTTGCTCGTTGCGCATCGCATGCTCACTCTGCTGCTCTTCCCGATCCAGCGCCGCCACCTCATCGTCATCTTCCAGGCTGGTGCCTTCCACATCCAGGTGCGGGGTCACCTTGTCCAGCCAGCGTGGCCACCACCAGTTGCCGCGGCCCATCAAGAACATCGCGGCGGGCACAAACGTCATGCGGATGAAGAAGGCGTCGAAAAGCACCGCCACGCCCAACGCAAAACCGAAAATACTGATAAACGGCAACGGCTGGCCAATGAAACCAACGAACACCGCGATCATAATGACAGCTGCGGCCGTGACGACGCGCGCGCCCTGGCTAAACCCAGCGATGGTGGAATAGTCGATCTGGTTGTAATCGCGCGCATCCGGGTCGTGGCGGGCGAATTTCTGCAGACCATCCCCGTGCGTCGCGGCGAACGCCTCCCGCATGCGGGTGACCAAAAAGATCTGATAATCCATGGCCAGCCCGAAAGTCAGGCCAATAAGGAAGATCGGCATAAACGAGATCAACGGCCCCGGAGCGTCGACGAATCCGCCCAGGCCTTCCTGCCAAAACAGCACCGTGACGCCGAAAGCCGCGCCCACCGAAAGCAGGAACCCGGCCCCAGCGACCAGCGGCACCAACAGGGACCGGAAAACCATGATCAACAAGAGCACAGCCACGCCGACGACTACCGCCAGATACACCGGCATAACCTGAGCCAGGCGCTCGGTGATATCCACCTGCACCGCGGTCAAGCCCGTCAGGCCGACGCTAACACCCGTGGCGCGTTCCACCTCCGCGTTGATGCGGTTGAGGTTTTCCACCAAATCGACGGTGGCGGGATCAGCCGGGCCAGTTTTCGGGGTGACCAAGATTTGGGCGGCACGGCCGTCGTCGGCAAGCGCAACCAATTGAGCATGGTCGACAGTGGCCAAAGTATTGATCTGATTGACGGTGTACAGGTAGCTCGCGCGGGCGGCTTTATCCTCGCGGGTGAGCGGAGCTTCGGTTTCTCGGGCTGCGCTTTCGGTGGCAGGCTCGTCAGAAGCGGTTTCTTCGGCGGCGGTCCCTTCAGCGGCAGTTTCGTCCCCCTGCAACTCGATCAGCGACTGCAGCGCGACAGCATCCTCGTTGACCGTGTGCGCGTCGACAAGCGCCAACAACGGACCATTCGTGCCCGGACCAAACCCCTCCGCCTTCAAATCCGCGGCCTTGCGCTGCGTGGTTTCCGGGTTACCAGTGGTGTCGTTCGGCAACGCGAGCTCCAAGCGCGTCAACGGAGTAGCAGCCGCACCCAAACCAAGCACAACCAGCAGCAACAACAGCGCCGGGAAACGCTGCACAAACCCCACCCAGCGTCGGCCCATCGTCGGGCCCTGCTTTTTCTTGCCATTGCGACGCGGGCGGCCAGCAATGCCAGGAAGTGCGAAGCCAAAGGCGCGATCGCCAAGCAAACCCAAAATAGCTGGCAGCAGGGTCAACGGGACAACGGTAGCCAGCGCGACGGTCGCTGCCGCGGCCAAGCCCATCGCGGTAAGAAACTCGATCTGCGCAACCCACAACATGGCCAACGCGATGAAGTTGGTCAACCCCGCGAAAACCACCGACGAACCCGCAGTGCCACAAGCCAGGGCGATGGCCTTGTCATTCGGCAGGCGCTGCTGCTCGCTGCGGTAGCGCGACATCACAAACAGCGCATAGTCAATGCCGACAGCCAGGCCAACCATGAGCGCCAACACCGGAGTCATATCGTTCAGCTCAACAAAACCGGTGGCCGTGATGACCCACAAAGCACCAATGCCCACAGCCACAATCGCGGTGATAATCGGCAGAATCGCCGCAATCAACGAACCAAAGGTCACCACCAACACCAAGAACGCGATGGACAAACCGATCCACTCGTTGGACAACTCGATCTCGATCGGGTCACCGAATCCCTCACCAGAAGCTTCCACCGTCAAGCCCGCGTCGCGGCCAATATCCATGGCCTGGTAGACGGCGTCGTACTGTTCCGGCTGCACCTCATAGGCGTTCGGTGCATCAAATTTGAAGGTGGTCCAGCCGATGGTTTCATCGTCGTTAAGCAAGCGCAGGTGTTCCGCGTCCAGGCGGGCGGTTTCCTCCGGCAGGCCCTGTTCGACGCCCATGCGCTCGACGGTTTCCACCAGCTCCGGGGAGAGCGTGACCGGGTTGCCGAAACGCAGCTCGTTCTCGATGACCAGGTTTTCTTCCAGGCTGGCGATGACGTCGTCAATCGCGGCGGTATTGTCCGGATCGCTGAGCTTTTCGCCCTCCGGGGCTTGGAATACCAAGTTCACCGTGGCCGCGGCGGCCGGGTTTCCGTCTTCTGGGAACAGCTCGACGACGCGCTTGGTGGTGTCGATCGTCGGGGTATCGTCGATTTCGAAATCGCCGGTGAACGAACCCGACAGGCTCAATGCCGCGCCGACGGAGGCCGCCAGGATCACGACCCAGGCGATGATCACTCTCCAGCTATGGCGAAACGAGAATAATCCCAGCCGGTACAAAAACTTTGCCACGTTGTTCGCCTTACCTCGTCTTGCCTCATCTTGTGCGCTGCTGCTAGCGCGTTGCGGTTTCGAACATGGCGTTGTACGCAGGTGTTGGTGTGCACATGCCACCGTCATGATCAAGCCAATGCTGCTAGCGAGGGTTATACGACAAAAAGTGTGTCCGTATCGGCGGGATTGACGCAGATAAAGACATAAAAACAACGCATTTATAATCCCCACAACGATATAAACGCCCCGAATACGCTCAATCCACGATCCAATGCAGAATCTGTGCTAAGCATGCGTGTTGCCTTAACGCATGAAGAAAAACAGACCACGCTGCCCCGTATGCACTGGGACAATGAAGAAAAACGGCACAACAACCAAAGGCACAACCCGATGGCGTTGCACCTCACCAACCTGCGGGGCATCCACAACAAAAACACGTCCAGACCGCCAACTATCCGCAGACTTCAACACCTTCATTAGCTGCATCTGCGGCAACGCCTCAATAACCGAAACCGCTGCTGACCACAACATAAGCCGACGCAGCCTGGAACGACGCTTCAACACCTTCTGGTTCATCGATATCCCCCACGACATCGACACAGCCCGCATCTACGACCAAATCTTTATCGATGGAACCTACACCGGCGCCGGATGCCTTCTTATCGCTGCCACACGCAACCACGTTGTCAATTGGGTATGGGCACACCACGAAACAACCGCGGCCTACCAGCAACTTCTCGAACCCCTACAAGCACCTGTCATGGTGGTCCTCGATGGTGGCCGCGGTGCCTATTACGCCATCAAACAAACCTGGCCAACAACCCGCATCCAACGATGCCTAGTCCATGCCCAACGCGTCGTGCGCAGACATCTCACCTCCCGACCACGCACCGATGCCGGCAAAACACTCTACAAACTAGCCCTCGACCTCACACGCATAACCACAATTGACCAAGCCGCACAATGGACCGCCCACCTGCAACAATTCGACACCGTCTACCGCACATGGATGGATGAAAAAACACTCAGCATCACAACCGGCAAGCGCGAATACACACATCTATCCGTGCGCAAGGCCTACAACAGCCTGAAACATCTCTACCAGCAACAATGGCTATTTAGCTTTCTCCAGCCACCACAAACACCAACAACCAACGACTACCAATGGGCATCAACTACCAACAGCCTAGAAGGCGGGATCAACGCGCAACTGAAACTACTGACCAGGCTCCACCGCGGCAGATCAGGCGAGCGACAACGACGAATGCTCGAATGGTGGCTCTACCTGCACACCGAAAACCCCACACCACCTATCGAAATAGCCAAACAACAAAACTGGGGGCGCGATGCACTCGCCAAAGTCAACACCACGCCCCACAACGAGAACGAAGCCGACCAGCAAACAGGACGACCAGCCCTCTACGACCAGGGTATCGATGTTGAATACACACACTCAATCGGTATCCGGAAAGGCCAGATCTAGGGAATTGGCGACACGCCGATCAGACACATTTTTGCTACTTAACCCAACCCCGACACGGGGTAGCAACCCCAGACACACTTTTTGTCGCATATCCCACAAAACCAAAAAATACCACCGCAACCAACTCGGTGAAATCTAGAAAACGAACCCCCAAAACGAAGAAAATCTCGAGACACCGAAATAGGAACGATGTCTCGAGACTTCACAGTTGTGCGGCCTGAGGGGATCGAACCCCCGACCTACTGGGTGTAAACCAGTTGCTCTTCCAGCTGAGCTAAAGCCGCATCCCTCTGTGCGAGGTACTGGTATACCATAACATGATCATCATAAACTTTGGCAAATCGCCAGGTTAAGCATCATTTTATGGGGTTATAGAACGTTATACTGCAGCACCTTTGGACTTGGTATAGCCGCGGCCCACCAAGCACGAAGCCTGCCAATCACCAAAGCGGTCAGCCTTAGTCTGCACCATTCCAGCCAGTTGAGCAGATTCAGAGATCACACCAGGTTCCACAGTGCCCGGTTTCTGCGCACCAGGGGTCAGCAACCAGATACAGCCGCCGTCGGCAAGCGGAGTGATCGAGTCCACCAAACCGTCGACAAGATCCCCGTCGTCTTCCCGCCACCACAGCAAGACGACGTCGCAAAGCTCGTCAGTATCTGCATCCAACAGCTCCTCACCGATTACGTCCTCAATGGCCTCGGAAATGCTGCTGTCGCAATCTTCGTCCCAACCAACTTCCTGCACCACCATGCCCTTTTCGATGCCAAGGCGCTGTGCAAGGTCCTGGGTGCGCTCCTCGCCACCCGGAGTGTCTACCACTGTGTTAATCCTTCCTGAGATTTCTCGGTTGTCTGGGTTTCCCCGATCTTCCCGGCTACAGCCTGAAGACCGCTTCAAGCCACACCCTACAACGATTAACACCAAAAATGTGAGATACGCGTGGATATTGCGCCATAATTACTTAGCGTTATTCAACCATCGGTGGCGCCAGGTAGCATGTATATAACACCCGCGTGCTCTCGTAACGCGGACTGGAACGGTGTATCGACCAAAACTTGGCTGGTAACCCCCTCCAGGGCATACCCCAGTATTGGTGGCGCCCGCGCGCCGTACTGGTAAACAACTGGTCAAGATATCTGTGCAAGGAGAACCACATGGCAGATCACTCTGATAATTCTGCAAACAGCAAAAACCCCGCGCAGGATTTCGGCAGCGACGAATCCAACCACCCACTCATCCGGGACGGCGTTGCCTCCTACCTGAACGACCAAGACCCGGAAGAGACCCGGGAATGGATGGACTCGCTCGACGGGCTGCTAGAAAACGCGTCTTCTGACCGCGCGCGTTACCTGATGTTGCGTCTGCTGGAGCGTGCCTCGGCTAAACGCGTACCGCTGCCGTCGCTGACTTCTACGGACTTCGTCAACACCATCCCCACCGACCAGGAACCAGAATTCCCGGGCGACGAGGAGATTGAGAAGCGCTACCGTCGTTGGATGCGCTGGAACGCCGCCGTGATGGTGCACCGTGCGCAGCGCGAGGGTATTGGCGTCGGTGGGCACATTTCCACCTATGCTGGCGCTGCCCCACTCTATGAGGTGGGCTACAACCACTTCTTCAAAGGCAAAGACCACCCATCCGGTGGCGACCAGGTTTTCTTCCAAGGCCATGCCTCGCCAGGCATGTACGCGCGCGCCTTCCTGGAAGGTCGGTTGGATGAAGAAGACCTCGACGGTTTCCGCCAGGAAGTCTCCCGTGGCCCAAACAACGGCCTGCCTTCCTACCCACACCCGAAGGGCATGGACTGGTTCTGGGAATTCCCTACCGTATCCATGGGCCTGGGCCCAATGAACGCCATCTACCAGGCACGCTTTAACAAATACCTGGAAAACCGCGGCATCAAAGACACCTCAGACCAGCACGTCTGGGCCTTCCTAGGTGACGGCGAGATGGACGAAGCCGAATCCCGCGGCCTGGTGCACTTCGCTGCCCTGAACGGCCTGGACAACTTGACGTTTATCGTCAACTGCAACCTGCAGCGCCTCGACGGCCCAGTGCGCGGTAACTCGCAGATCATCCAAGAGCTCGAGTCCTTCTTCCTGGGCTCCGGCTGGGACGTGATCAAGATTGTTTGGGGACGCGAATGGGACAAACTGTTCGCCGCCGACAAAGACGGCGCGCTGGTCAACATCATGAACAGCACCGCCGACGGCGACTACCAGACTTTCAAGGCCAACGACGGCGCCTACGTGCGTGAGCACTTCTTCGGCCGCGACGAGCGCACCGCCAAGCTGGTTGAAGACATGAGCGACGACGAGATCTGGGCCCTGCGCCGCGGCGGCCACGACTACCGCAAGATCTACGCCGCATACAAGCGCGCCACCGAGAAGAAGGACGGCCGCCCAACCGCCATCCTGGCCCTGACCATCAAGGGCTACGGCCTGGGCCACAACTTCGAGGGCCGCAACGCGACCCACCAGATGAAGAAGATCGGCCTGGACGATCTGAAGCAGTTCCGCGACAAGCAAGGCATCCCGTTCACCGACGAGCAGCTGGAGAAGGATCCAGCCCTGCCACCGTACTACCACCCGGGCAAAGACTCCGACGAGATCAAGTACATGCTGGAGCGTCGGAAAGAACTCGGTGGCTACCTGCCGGAGCGTCGCACGAAGTATTCGCCAATCGAGGTACCACCGCTGGACAAACTGCGCAGCGTGCGCAAGGGTTCCGGCAAGAACCAGGTTGCCACCACCATGGCGCTGGTACGTACCTTCAAAGAACTCATGCGCGATAAAGAACTGGGCAAACGCGTGGTTCCGATCATCCCGGATGAGGCCCGCACCTTCGGTATGGACTCCTGGTTCCCAACGCTGAAGATCTACAACCCACACGGCCAGAACTACGTGCCAGTGGACCACAACCTGATGCTGTCCTACACCGAAGCCAAAGACGGCCAGATGCTGCACGAAGGCATCAACGAGGCCGGCTCGGTGGCATCATTCACCGCCGCTGGCACCTCGTACGCCACCCACGGCGAGCCGATGATTCCGCTGTACATCTTCTACTCGATGTTCGGCTTCCAGCGCACCGGCGACGGTATCTGGGCAGCTGGCGACCAAATGGCCCGCGGCTTCCTGGTGGGCGCCACCGCAGGCCGCACCACTCTGACCGGTGAAGGCCTGCAGCACATGGACGGCCACTCGCCAATGTTGGCCGCCACCAACCCAGCTGTGGTTACCTACGATCCAGCCTTTGCCTACGAAATCGCGCACCTGGTGCACCGCGGCATCGACCGCATGTACGGCCCAGAAGGCGGCGAGGACGTCATCTACTACCTCACCGTGTACAACGAGCCAATGGATCAGCCAGCCGAGCCAGAAAATCTGGACGTGGAAGGCCTACACCGCGGCATCTACCACTACAACACGGCCGAATCCGGCTCCATCCCAGCCAACATCTTGGCCTCTGGTGTGGGCATGGTCGAAGCCCTGCGCGCACAGAAGATCCTGGCCGAAGAATTCGACGTCAAGGCGTCGGTATTCTCCGTGACCTCCTGGATCGAGCTGGCCCGCGAAGCTGCCGCACGCAACAAAGAAGCGCTGCAGCAGGGCAAGATCAACCCAGAAAAGCCATTCGTGACCAAGCAGTTGGAAGGCTTCGACGGCCCATTCGTTGGTGTTTCCGACTTCGGCACCGACCTGCAGAAGAAGCTGCGCCCATACGTGCCGGGCACCTACACCGCACTGGGTGCAGACGGCTTCGGCTTCTCCGATACTCGCGAGGCTGCACGCCGCTACTTCAACATCGACGCCGAGTCCATCGTCGTCGCTACTCTGTTGAACCTGGCCAAGGAAGGCACCGTGGACGAAGAAGTTGCCGAGAAGGCAGCCAAGAAGTTCCACTTGGATGATCCGACCAAGGCCTAAGCTGTAACTGGTTAGGTTGGCCCGGCTGGCCTAGCTAACCAGGCCAGCAGCTGTGCCCCGGCTGGAGGCTTTCGCGTCATTCACCGCGTAGAGTCCTCTTTCCGGGGTTTTACTATGTACATCTCCGGGTACATCTCCGGCCAAGGTGCCAAGAGCTAAACCTGACTGCCCAACCCGCGGGGACAAACCTGACTGCCCCACCCGCGGGGACAAACCTGACTGCCCCACCCGCGCGGGACTATGACGAGAGTCTGTCTTGTCCCTGCCCATGAAACGCCGTTGCACCCCGTAATATAAAGCAACGTATTTTGCCCAGATAGCTTCACGAATTGGATTGGTGAGAATAATGTCGAGCCCATCGCCGCAGCAGCGCCAACAACTGCAAGATGAACTCACCCGTGCGGTGGGCACAGGGCGCATCAACATCAAACAATTCGATTATTTGATGGGCATCGTGTGGTCATCAGAGTCGTTGGCAGATTTTGACTTCATCCGGCGGGATTATCTGGGGCAGGTTGCACAGCCGCATCAGCATGCTAGCGCTGCTGTTAGGCCTAATACTGGCAAGTTGTCTTCTCCAGTGCCACTGAAGACGACTCTGGGCACGATAGATCTAAACGGGAATTGGCGGGTTCCTGAGCGCCAAGAGTTTGTTGTCAATGCAGGCACTCTCCGTATTGATCTCCGCCAGGCGCGTGCAGACTCCCTAATTACAGAGTTCAACATTACGGGCAGAATGGCGACGATACACATTCTCGCTCCCGCAGGAGTCGCATTCGAAAACCGTATGACGAACAATATTGCTTCAACATTCGATATTGACCACACCGACCCGAACCCGAATGCTCCGCGCGTAATTCTCACCGGGACGATCTCATGGTCATCGGTAAAAATTCGTCGAGCTAATGGAAAGGAAAATTGGTGGAAACGTTTACTGGAGTAACGAGCTGAGTAGGGGCACGTCACCCAGTTAATTCAACGGCACCTTAGTGCTAGTCGTCTGTTATCGTCTGCTAATTTCCCTCGCGTATTCGCTAGGCTCCAGAACATCCATAACACCAACCCACAATTACAATGTGCAAGGGCCCTGTACTGTCGATCAGTGGATCGATAGTACAGGGCCCTGTTGTCTCTGGCTCAGCTTAAAATAATTGCTGTCTTATGCCTTTGCACGCGGCGTAAGCGTGATGCCAACTAGTAGCACCGCAGCCCCAATCGTCAGCAGGCCGATAAGCCCGGGTCCTCCGGTCCGAGGCAGTTCAGGCTTAGAGGTATTCGCAACCTGCATGATCAGTTGATTACGCTCAGTTCCTTGGGAGACGGTCACTTCCGGATACTGCGCAGCTCCGCCTATTAGCTGCACTTGCTGCACACCAGTTGCAGTTCTGACTAGGTCGAAAGTGATCGGTCGAGCTAACAGTTGGTAGCCTTTTGGAGCCTGGGTTTCGACGAGTTCATATCGGTTCCCTAATTCAAGGTCCCTAATATCCATGTTCTCGCCCTCCAGTTTGCTAACCAGTGAGCGCTCAGATCCGGCAACTTTGTACAGCTCAAACTTAGAACCATCCAACGGCTTCGGGTCATCTCCAAAACTGACTTTCTTCACAGTCAACGAGAGCTTTGATACTCGGGCATTGACGACGCTACAATTCACGATAGCGCTAGCTGGCACGGCAACTGTAAAACCTGGCTTCGCCGCGTCATCGACGTTCTCAATCTCGACACTTTGAGATTTCCACTTGTTGTTTCTGCCATCAAAAACCGTAGCGGTACACGTGGCGTTTTTGTTCTCTGCGTAAGGCTGCAACATAAAACCTGGTTGCTGCTGTTCCACGACCTTTACCCGCTGGGCTGTTTGAGCTTTTTGATTCTTCTGGTCGAGTTTCCGACCGTAATTACCATGTTCGTTAGTTTTGTCGATTACCCGGCTCTCTCGTCCTTTACCGTCTGCTCCGTTGACGATACTGTTCTTGCCGTCTTCTGTTGAGGTCTCAAATGTCCAATCGTGACCTGGAGAGACCTTATTGTTCTCGCCTCTGATCAACTTAGTGACGTTAATCGAACCAAAACAATTCTTCAGTACGAGCTCTCTCAAGCTGTCTTCCAGTTTGCTGAACTTATCAACCAACGTGACGGCGTCGGGGCTGGAAATATCCGCGGCAATGCTTTCTGTCTTACGGATGCCGGCGCGCCAAATATCCGGGCGGTTAGTGATCTCGAAATGCCGTCTATCAAATTCGGGCTTATCCGCCATCATGATCTGGCCTCCGATCTCGATCATCTCGCGCACAGAATCGGAAGGGATATCGTTGTTCGCGCCTTTTTGCGGATCGACATAACTCGGATAGCCGTAGTCATCATATTTTTCCCATTTCTCGGGTTTCCCGCCAACGCGGTTCAGGTTAAAGAACCCATCATTTAGAATATGTTCTGTGATCGAGGGGACACCCACCATGACGGTTTCAATGCGTGCGCCATTCGCCTTAAGCTCATTTGCTGCTTCCACAGCTAATGAAAGATCACTCTTATTGATATGGTTTCCGTTGTCGAAACCCTGCCCGGGGTAATCAGTATTATTAGTGGTGGGGAGTCCATCGGTGATGAAATAAACGACGTCGAACTCGCCTTTAGGTACTTGCTTTAATCCTGCTTGATAATTTGTTCCACCGTGTTCGCTTCGCTTAAAAGTCGTATTAAACCCATCCACAGCTGCACGGAGTTTTTTCACACCTTCTTCATCATTCAAGCTTTGTTTGTCTGCATGAATATCGTTCACTCGCCTAGCTGGTGAAGCAAAATTGTATATAGCCATGTGGCTACCAGTGCCCTCCAACGCATTAATAATGCTAAGACCTGCGGCACGGCTGGCCTTCGGCCCTTGCTGGTGCTGGAGTAAGGAGTCAGACGTATCAAAAACAAGAGCAACGTCTACCCCACAACGCTGTGGCAAAGCCGGATTTTTCGCGGATGGTGGAAGCCATTGCAAGGCTTCGCGTGGGGTTTCCGCAGCTCTGAGATCAAGGTCCGGTGTTGTTCGATCGAACCATTCCGGCCCTTGTCTCCATAGCTCTACGTTACAACCCTCAAACGATCCTAATAATGGGATCTGCGCCTGAACATGATAGTCAGTTCGGTTGGCATGTTTTTGTATCTTCTTCAGTGTGAAATACACGCTGCTGCCGCTGACAGATACCGAATAGTCGCTGTCTTTGTTTAGCGTTTTCCAGCCACCAGCGTCGGATCCAAAGCGCAATTGCATCTTCGAATCGGTAATTTTCACGCGACTAGCAAGATGTTGCGCCCCACGTAATTTCACCTCAACCACATCAACACCGCCTTGACGCAATATTTCTAAGTCATTTCCCCATTTGGAAGTAGCAGTGACCATTTCTCCCGATTTTGTACAGGTATCTTTAGCATGCGAGTAATCCAAACGATCAAAATTCTTGGGGCTCGTCGGATTAAACTGTGCTGGATCTTCGGGTAAGGACGACTGCTTTCCGTAGAGCTGAATGCTACAGTCTAGTCGCCGTGGGCCACCGGAATAAGGCAACTCAACTTCTACGTCGTAGGATTTTTGTGTGCTTGGCGCACGCATATGGGTACGAGTTAACTCAAAATAGACGGAATTTCCATGGCGCCAGACTGAATAATCCACTTCCTTCTGCAGCTTAATTCGCCCCCATCCCCATTTCGCGTCAGACCCAAAATAAAGCTCTACCGGAGACGCATAAAGGTCAACATTTGCTCGGTCCGGCAGTTTAACCTCAACGAGGTCTACAGCTTCCTGGGTTCCGGGTTCCCACCACCTCTTAACTTTCAAGGTGTTTCCCGATTTTTTGCACGTATTATGCTTATGCCGCTTATCAAGTATTGGGATCTCGTTATACTGAGAACGTGAAAAGGGGTCGCCCTGGGCCACAGCAGCTCGGTCCAACGCGTTGGGTTCGGATATTGCTGCACGCGATCGCAGATCCACACCGTCAGCCACGTCAGAATTCGCTGGTGTTTCATTACCGTTAGGCAAGGCTTCAGTATCAAGCCGCGGCGCTTGTTCCATCACTGCTCGGAAAGATTCTGCAGGCGGAAGAACTTCTTCTCCTTTAGTCCACTGAATAACGATTTCCGCGCCTGACTCTAGGTTGATCTCGGCAGCTGCTTCAATCGTCAGCCGATCAGCCGCTGTTTGCACCCAGCCGACAGGATACGCAACACCAGCAATTGTCAAACTCTGCACTACCGGGGCATCGACGACACCGAAACCTGAATTTGCAGCCACCTGCACACGTCCTATTTTCGTTGGTGCTAACGCCGACAAGGTCATAGCGACGCTTTCCCCTGCGGCGCCAGTTGTGCTGACATCAGTAATAACCACTGACTCCCCAGAAGCTGTTTGTGCGGAAGCAATCGGGTTGTACTTCCCGGCCACATGGGGCTGCGCCAGCGAAGGAACAATCCCTAAAATGAACATCAAAATACAGGCAGCAATAATGGCTCTTTGCGCTATGCGCTTCAACGTCGTGAACTCTTTCTACTCTTTGTGCTTAGTTAGTTCTTCGCCGCATTAAAAACGCATAAAATTAGATAGAAATCTCCGCACGGATTTTACCCCTAGAACAAGCGCAGCTCGTCTTCAGAGACTTAGTGCAGACGATATTATCCAAGTCAGGCCAAAACCCGGTTGCTGCGATGTTTTATTGTGGCGTTTATTTTGGAATCCCTCAACAAATATTGAAGGGCTTAATATCGTTTTAATATATAACTCCTGTTACAAATTAAGAACCTGAAAGTCTGAAATGTGACGAAATCCAAGATCCAAACCTAGACTCGTCGCAGCACGCCAGGCAGCGCAACTGTTCTACACTGACAACATGGATCTCCCCGATAAACTCGACACCTTCGCCCGCCTGGTTCCCCTACTAGACGACGCCAGCGGGGCAGATACCGACGACATCACCAGGGATGCCACCCTCCGCGATCTGGCGATTGATTCTTTATCGATGATCGAGCTCGTCGTCAAGATTGAAGACGAATTCAAAGTGCGGCTGGAAGAAAACATTGTGCAGGACTGGGACACCGTCTCCGATGTCATTGCCTATATTGACGAGCACGGCGAAAAAGCAAACTAACAAACCAAATTTCGGCGCTAGCGAGCCAGCACTGGCGGCCCAGCCCTGAAGGGCGCCTTAAAGGCCACGTCGATGGCCACCTTTATGACCGCCTTGATGGCTACTTTGCAGGAGGCACGCCCACGGTAATAGGGCACTCGACCGCGACTTCCCCATCGCAGCGAGCACCCTACGCAAGCGCACACCAGCCGCTCACTAAGCGAGCATCGTCTTCCCCAACGTGCCCACCCTCGCTTGCGCCACAAATGATTCAACTACCCCACCAGTCACACCAGCAACCCTCAAGCCGCCATTGAACCCCCCGTTTTCTGAAGTACCGCTTGAAGGTTTCTCCATCGGTGCAGTTCAGAAACTTACATCACTGTAATCCCACTAGTTAACATTCACACCTGACGTGGGTAGTCAGCTTTGGGGAACTTTCAGGCTGGTATCTGACCAGAACATAACGTAGGCTACGGTTTCATGAAATCATCCTTCCGCGCTCTCGGCGCCGCTGTCGCTGCCGGCACCCTCGGCGGCCTGCTGGCTCTCACAGCCCCTGTCAGTCATGCACAATCGACAACGGACCCGCTGGTGCAGATCTCCTCCGCCATCGCTGGGCAACCCACCGAAACGCGGACGATTGATGTCAACGGCACCCCACGCCACTTCATCGTGGACCTGCCCGCCAATTACGACCCGAACCGCGCCTACCCAGTGGTGCTCGGTTACTCCGGCGCCTGGGATACGGCAGACGCCTTCCGCGGGCATTCCTTTTTAAACAAAGCCGTGGGCAGTGATGCCATCGTCGCCTACCCACAAGGCGTCACCGATAAGCTCAAGGGCAAACCAGCCTGGGGCGGGCCACACTACGCCGCGCAAAGTGTCGAGGATGACGCCGCTTTTGCCCGTGCACTCGTCGCTGATCTAGCCGGGAAGTACAACGTGGATACCAACCGCATCTACGCCACCGGGCTTTCCAACGGCGGCGGCGCAGCGCTCAGTCTGGCGTGTCATGCACCAGATCTTGTCGACGGAGTGGCCAGCTCTGCCGGCGCCTACTACGACGCAACAGTCTCTAACTGCGTGCCCGACGCCCCCGTGCCAACGCTGATCATGCACCACAAAGACGATCACGTCATCAACATCAACGGTGGCGCCAATGATCACGGCGGCCACTACAAAGCCGCACGCCAAGTTTTCGATGAATTCGCCACCCGCAACGGTTGCGCACCAGGCGGCAACGTCAACAACTGGATCGTTGGTGCCCACACCGTTTCCGGCAGCAACTGCCGCGCTGCAACGGAATTCGCCACCGTTGTCAGCCCGCAGGTGAACAACGGCCACACCT
Organism: Corynebacterium sp. EPI-003-04-2554_SCH2473622; assembly: GCF_001665955.1. Lineage (NCBI taxonomy): Bacteria > Bacillati > Actinomycetota > Actinomycetes > Mycobacteriales > Corynebacteriaceae > Corynebacterium > Corynebacterium sp. EPI-003-04-2554_SCH2473622. The sequence goes on from NZ_LZMN01000078.1 coordinate 28,800, forward strand.
GGTTCAAGGCCGTCCCATCAGCCAACCTGCTGGTATGGGAGTTCTTTAAAAATCAGGCCTAGCACCGGTTTCTAGCACCCGGTTCTAGTCCCTGCTCCTAGCCTCTGCCGCTAGCCGCCCAAACCTCCCCAGGCAGCTAGCCCTGCAGCTCCTGCCAGATCGCGTCGTTCGTCTCCGCCCACAACGGCTTGGCCCACTCGCCAAAGTCTTTATCGGTGAGAGCGAGCAACGCGATTTTTTCATCTGGCAGCAACCAGATATAAGAGCCATTCATGCCAAAGTGCCCGACGGCATTGTCCGGCAACTCCGAGCCCATCCAATGCGGATCCTTCGTGCCATGAATTTCAAAGCCCAGCCCCCACAAGCATGGTTTCTGCATGCCATAGCCGGGAACAAGTCCGCGCAAGTCCGCAAACTGCGGTGTCAGCATCTCTTTTACCGTCGATGGGTCCAGCAAACTCGGGGCCAGCACTTCCTGGGCAAATCGGGCCAGGTCAGCCGCGGTAGTTTCCAATGCGTAACCAGACGACCCCTTCAGCACAGTGTTGTTCATGCCTAACGGTTCGAACAGCCCTAACTTGAGGTATTCGGCAAAATCCATGCCGGTTTCTTCCTCGAGCTTTTCCTGCAGCACCTCGAATCCCGCCGACGAATAAATGCGGCGGTCCTCCGGGGCACGATCCGGGTTTGCTGCATCTTTCCCGATCCCACTGGCATGTGCGAGCAAGTGCCGCACGGTCGAACCCTCTGGGCCCACCGGCGTATCCCACTCAAACACGCCTTCTTCGACCGCCATGGCAAAGCCATACGCGGCCACCGGTTTAGTCACCGATGCCACAGCAAAAACGTGCTCGTCGTCGCCCAGTGCGTGGGCGAGTTCGCCGTCCCGAATCAGCGCGGCAGCCACATTATCAACCGGCCAGTCAGCGATTTTTTCGAAAGATGTCAGTGGTTCCTGGTTAGTCATGCTCACCAGTGTAAACCTCAGCAGAAGATCCAGCGGGCGGCGATTACATTACGCAGCATGCGCCGCGCACTAGCGGTGCTTGAACTCCGGATCACGCTTGTTGGCGAAGGCATCCATTCCTTCTTTCTGATCTTCCGAAGCAAAAGCAGAATGGAACAAACGCCGCTCCTGCAGCAGCCCCTGACGCAAAGTGGTTTCATATGCTGCATCAACGGCTTCTGTCACCATCGTTGTTGCCACCAGCGACTTATTCGCAATGGTCTCGGCAACCGACACGGCTTCGTCGACAAGCTTGTCTGCCTCGACCACGCGGGCAACCAAACCAGCACGCTCGGCTTCTTCTGCCTCCATCATGCGGCCAGTCAGGCACATTTCCATTGCCTTTGCCTTGCCGACGGCGCGGGTTAACCGTTGCGTACCACCCATGCCTGGCAGGACTCCCAGGTTGATTTCTGGCTGGCCGAATTTTGCCTTGTCCCCGGCGATAATGAAATCGCACATCATGGCCAGCTCGCAGCCACCGCCCAACGCATAACCATTCACGGCCGCGATCAACGGTGTGCGTATCTGCGTCAGCTGCTCCCATTCGGAAAACCAATCCGACATGTACATTTCAGTGGCAGATTTATTTGCCATTTCTTTGATATCAGCGCCGGCTGCGAAGGCTTTCTCAGATCCGGTGAGCACAATGCACCCGATGCCGTCATCGCCGTCAAACTTTTGTGCTGCGGAAATGACCTCGAGCATGAGCTGCTGATTCAAAGCGTTTAATGCTTTGGGGCGATCCAGCGTAATGATACCTACTCGGCCGCGGGTCTCCGTCTGAATAGTCTCGAAATCGTTCTGTGCAGTGGAATCGTTATGTGCAGTGATGTCGTTGTTTGTAGCCATGAGGATCTCCTCCTTGTGAAACGTGGTCATATATGTAACTAGCTGGTTTCCGTCGCAATATGGATCTCGCCATGCAACGTCTTGTGCACTGGGCACTTTTCAGAGATCGCGGTCAGCTTTTCCTGTTGCTCATTGCTCAGCGCAGGGTCGAAATGCAGCACGCGGGTGAACGTCGTCATGCCCTGCTTATCGCGCTCGTGGGTCACGGTGACTTTAGTATCACCCATGTCCCACTTTTTGCGGCGCGCATACATGCCCATCGTCATCGCGGTGCACGTAGCCAGCGACGCTTGCAGCATGTCATAGGGGTTCGGGCCAGTGTCCTTGGCCCCGGGCACACTCTTCGGCTCGTCTGCGATCCAGCGATGATTTCCGGCGCGAAGCTCAGTGGCGAAATCACCATCACCGGTAAGTCGCGCTTCAACAACGCCTTCCTTGGTATAGCTGTAGCGCTCATCGGCGCAGTCGTCGCGGTCCACATCCGGGGTATCCGGCAAATATGGCCGAGCCCAACCAGCCAGCATCTGCGCGGCGTGCTGCGCCTGCTTATCCTTGTTGAGCAAGTGATCCACGCCGTCCAGCATGATAAACGACTTCACGGTGCGTGCCGCGCGATAAATCCCCTGCGCATTGTGAATATCCACCAACTCATCCGCGTTCGAATGCATGACCAGCAATGGCACATCAATCGCCGCAATGCGCTCTTTTTGATCAAATCCGCGCAGGTCGTCGACAAGCCCCTGCCCCACGCAGACAGTCTTGCCACCAATTTTCACCGATGCCGAGCCATCTTCAGCGATATCGTCCAGCGCACCAGCAAACAAACCAGTGACGTGCTCCGGATCGTACGGCGCGGCGATGGTGACCACCGCACGCAACGAATCAATATCGGCAGCCGCGGCCAACGCTGCCGCACCACCGAGCGAATGACCAATCAGTAACTGTGGGGCTTGATAATGCTCCTCCAACCACTCCGCGGCCGCCACCACATCCTGGGCGTCGCCAGAAAACGTGGAATCTTCGAAATTGCCTTCGGAATGCCCCAGACCAGCGAAATCAATCCGCAACACCGCGATATCTTCCTGCACCAACTGCTTAGCGATGCGCGACGTCGCCGGGGAGTCCTTTGAGCAGGTAAAACAATGCGCCAACAAGGCATACGCACTCGGGTTAGCCGGGCTTTCCAACCGCGCCGCCAACTGGATACCACTGTGGCCTGCAATGGTGAAGTTTTCGCTAGTAGTCATGGCCACCAGAATACGACGTTTTGGTGGCCGCAGCCGCCAGCAATGCGGCTGGCAGCCTGGTTGGCAATGCGGCTAGGAACCTGGCTGGCAATCCGGCTGGCAAACCCACGATAATTTCAGTATCCGCGGCAACGTGCTTGCCCCACCTGAGACTTTCAGCACCCTTGAGCTACTTTCGGCTCCTCGGCTATCCCATCCCGCTAATCTGATGCCATGCAATCAGAACTCGGCCTGACCCTAATGGGTCTGCTTATTGTAGGCACTACCGTCGGCATTTTGATCCGCGGCAAGACCCACCCGTTAATCCCAATGACGCTGGTACCAGTAATCGGTGCGTTTATCACCGGGTTTGGGCTGGAAGACCTCACGACGTTCTTCGAAGAGGGCCTGGGTTCAGTGATGAAGGTCGTCGTGATGTTCATCTTCGCGATCATCTTCTTCGGCATCCTGCAAGACGTCGGGCTGTTTACACCGATCATTCGCACGCTGATCAAAACCACGCGCGGAAACGTCGTGGCAGTAGCCGTCGGCACGGGCTTGATTGGTGTGGTTGCACACCTGGACGGTTCAGGCTCGACGACGTTTTTGCTCACGATCCCCGCGCTGCTGCCGCTCTACCAGGCGCTGCATATGTCGCGGTATGTGCTGCTGACCATCGTCGCGCTGGCAGCTTCCGTGATGAACATGGTGCCCTGGGGCGGGCCGCTGGGGCGCGCGGGTGCGGTGATCTCACAAGACACGAACACCGTGTGGATGCACCTGATCCCGATGCAGGGTCTGGCGTTGTTGTTCGTGGTGGCGATCGCTTTTGCGCTGGGTATGCGCGAAAAGCGCCGGATTAACGCGCTGCAGGCTGCTGGTGAGCTTCCTGCCACTGACAACATTGACGTGCACGCCATTGCCGACGAATTTGAGCAGAAGCAACGCGAAAAACAGCTCGAACAAGGCTACAAATTCCGCTCCGGCACCATGCCGACGGTACTGAATGTGCTGGTTGTGTTGGCAGCCCTGGTGGTGTTGCTGGCTGGGCTGTTGCCTCCTGCACCGACGTTCCTGATTGCTGCCACGCTAGCGTTGATCATCAACTTCACCTCGCAGGCGGAGCAAGCAGACGCACTGAAGCGGCACGCACCACACGCGCTGTCGATGGCCGGAATCATTATCGCCGCCGCAATGTTCCTGGGCGTGCTGAACGAAACCGGCATGCTGGAAGCCATCGCGCTTTCTCTGATTAACGTGCTGCCAGAAGCCGCAGGGCCGTACCTGCATGTCGCCGTCGGCATGCTGGGTGTGCCACTGGATCTGTTGACCTCGACTGATGCGTATTACTTCTCTGTGCTGCCAATCGTGCAAGAAACCGTCGCCGTCTACGATATTTCCGGCCTGGGTGCTGCCAGCGCGCTAATTCTGGGCAATGTGATTGGTACGTTCGTCTCGCCGTTCTCCCCGGCTCTGTGGCTGGCACTCGGCCTGGCAAACGCGCAGATGGGCCGCTACCTGAAGCTGGCCTTCCCGATCGCGTGGGTGTTCTCCGTAATTATCGTGGGCATTGCCTTTGCCACGGGATTGCTGGCGTAGGGGTGCGAGGATGAAACGGCTAATAATAACTCTCGCAGCTGCCTCATTCACACTTGCAGCGTGCAGCAATGGTACTGCGGAAACAGAATCATCTTCGACGTCGCAAACGACCAGATCAGCCACTAGCACAACCTCGACCGTGACGTCGTCAAGCAGCACAACGACGGCCTCGGAAACCAACACAAACGCCACACCGAAAGCATCACTTTCTAGTTCTGCAACACCGCCGGAACCATCTCAAAAAGCTCCCCAAAGCTCTGCACCAGTCCAGCAACCGGCCCAACCAGTTGCTCCAGCAGAGCCTGTTGTCGTCGAATGTTTAGAAGGCACCCCAGGGCCTGCATTAATGTCAGATGGCTCGACCCAGTATTCCGACTGGTGCTTTCACCAAAATGGTGGGCCAGAGTACATCAAGGAAGAATCTCGGTCGTGTGTTGGTCCACCAGAGCTTTGCAACGTCGCACCTGATGGAACACGGTACGACGGGTTAGACCCAGTGACAGGTGAACCGCTGCAATAAATTTCAGCGGTGATGCCCTCGGCTTCGTTTTTGTCCAAGCACCTCACACCCCGCCCAAACGCTGCGCGGACACGAAGTCCAGCCGCGCACCCAAATCGCTGCCAAGGTTGCCCGCAAAACTTCGGCATCAGCAGGGCTGCCCAATTCATCGCTGCCAAGGTTGCCCCAATCCACAATCCCAGACATTGAAGAGTTGCTGCCACGATAACTAGTCAGAACTACTATGGGGCGAATGAACGGAATCGACGTACTCCTTGACTTCGCAGCCCGCCCGAAAGACGTGCTCACCGCGCTACCCAGCCTTAATGCCGAGCAGCTCAACCAGCATCCCGAGGGGCACCCCAATTCCATCGCCTGGTTGCTCTGGCACACCGGCCGCGAGATTGATGTACAGCTGTCGGCCCTTACCGGCGACGACGAGTTGTGGTATTCCAGCCAGTGGCGGGCTGCCCTGGCGCTTGGCGACGTAGGCGACAGCCTGGGTTACGGTCATTCTGCCGACGATGCCGCAAAGATCCAGGTTCAAGATGCTGCAGACTTCGAACATCTGCGCAGCTATGTCGCCGCAACGCTAGATGCCTTAGCCGCCTACTGCGGCAGCCTCGCTGAGAATGATCTCAGTGACATCATCACCGAATATGAAGGCGCACCGATCAGCCGCGGCACCCGCTTAGTTTCAATTATCGACGACGCCACCGCACACCTCGCGCAAGCCACTTATGTCGCCGGGATGTGGGACTAATCTTGTTGGCCTCGGCGTGTAGTGCTACGCTGCACCATTTTATACTTATTTATAAATTGCCTGAAAGTATAAAGAAGTATAAGGTCGCCCCATTCCGCCTCACCCTTCCCGGCACTGCATAAAAGTCGGAATCCCCAGCGCACACCGGTCTATACTTGGCCAGCATGGGTGATGCAGTTAATTCCGAGTCCTATACGCCGCGCCAGCGCACGCGCTACCGCCAACGTTTGATCGACGATCTCGAGGTCTTCGACCGCCATTTGCAACAGGCCGAATTCATCGATCAGGGCACCATCGGGTTGGAACTCGAGCTCAACCTCGTCGACAAGAATATGCAGCCAAAGACATGTAACGGCGACGTGTTGGCTGCGCTTGACGACGAATACCAGTCGGAAATCGGCGCCTATAACGTGGAGATGAACCACCCTCCGCTATCGATTTCTGGCACCGGCCTGCAAGAACTGGAAGACGGGCTGAACCAGCGGCTCAACACCGTGCGCGCGGCCGCGAAACAGGCTGATGCGGAAGTCGCGATGATCGGCACCTTACCCAGCGTAACCACGGAGTTTCTGGAAGATCCGGCCTGGATGACCTCCGAGAACCGTTACAAAGCGCTGTCGAATTCTGTGTTGGAATCACGTGGCGAGCTCGTCCATATTGAGCTGGAAGGCCAGGAAAAATACCGGCACGGCTTCGAAGATATCGCCCCAGAATCCACTTGCACGTCGATCCAACTACACCTGCAGGTTTCCCCGAACCATTTCGCGGCCGCGTGGAATGCCTCGCAAGCCATCGCGGGTGTGCAAACCGCGCTGAGCGCGAATTCCCCGCTTTTCGCCGGGCACAAACTCTGGCATGAGTCCCGCGTCCCAGTATTCCAGCAATCCATCGATACCCGTACCCCAGAATTGGTGACGCAAGGTGTGCGCCCGCGCGTGTGGTTCGGTGAGCGATGGATCACCAGCGCTTTCGATCTGTTTGAAGAAAACGTGCGCTACTTCTCTCCACTGTTGCCCGAAGATCGCGTGGAATCCGGCACTCCGATTGTCACCGATGGCAAGCCTGGTTTGCACTACCTGAATATGCAAAACGGCACGATTTGGCGCTGGAACCGCCCAATTTATGATCCGAACACGGAGCTGTCCCATATCCGCGTGGAAAACCGCTTGTTGCCCGCCGGCCCCACCGTGGCGGATATCGTCGCCGATGCTGCTTTTTACTACGGCTTGGTGAACTTCCTCGTCGGCCAGACACGACCAGTGTGGTCACGGTTGTCTTTCGACGATGCGGCGAACAACTTCTTCGCCGGGGCCCGCGATGGCATCCACGCAAACATGACCTGGCCGACACTGGGAACTATCCCCGTCGCCGAATTGGTGACCGAGCACTTGTTGGAGCAAGCCGAGCAGGGCTTGG
>NZ_LZMN01000079.1:0-696 GCF_001665955.1 Corynebacterium sp. EPI-003-04-2554_SCH2473622
ACAACGCCAGAAATACACGCCTGAGTATCGGCGTGAAGCTTTGAGCCTGGTAATCGAGCGCAGCGCCCAATCGCTCATGTAGCTCAAGGAGATTGGCGTCGGACCAGGCCTTTAGGCCGGTGGGTAAAAAATGAGCGCGAACGCCGCGGATCCTCCGATGGGCTAAGCCAGCCGGATCTTCGTGTTGAGAATGCTCGTCTGCGCCGCTCGTTGGCACAAGCCAAGATGGATAATGAGTTTTTGTCAAACCCGACAGCCTTGTTCGCTTTAAGGCAACGCGAGAAAAAGTTCGAGTTAATGCAGCCGGAGCAAGGCGAATTTCAGTATCAAACGCAAACGCTGCGCGGTGACGTTGCTGATGGCCTGATGTTTCATGCTGACCGCGGAACGCAGTTTACCAACGAGAAGCTTTGGGAAGTGTGCCGCAACCTGGGCATTGCTTAGTCTGTGGGGTGTAGCAGTGTGTGTTTCGATAACGCGATGGCTGAGTCATTCTGGTCGACGCTTAAAACCGAATTCTACGACCGTAAGCGCTGGTCAGCCCGTGACGCTGCACGTGCGGGTGTCGCGCGCTGGATTGAAGTTGTCTACAACCGCCGACGCCGGCACTGAAGCGCTCGGGATGCTCAGCCCCGTCGACTTCGAGAACTATATTGGTTTAACCACCAGCAGAAAAGAAATAGCTGCCTAACCACT